>DATILZ010000141.1:0-8054 GCA_035475995.1 Hanamia sp.
ATCCTTCTTCTTTTCCGGTTTTTTCAAATGCAGTACGTAATCCGCTGTTGGCGCTTACTCCTCCGGCTATACATACTTCTTTTATCGCGGTTTCGTTCGCTGCTTTTTTCAATTTATTTAATAAAATGGAAACGATGCGTGATTGAATAGAAGCGCAGATATCCGGCATATTTTCTTCTACAAAGTTTTCATTTTTCATTTTTTCATCACGGATAAAATACAAAAATGAAGTTTTCAAGCCGCTGAAGCTAAAATTCAAATCATCAATTTTCGGCTCAGGAAATTTATATTTATTTGGATTTCCTTCCCTTGAATATTTATCAATCAAAGGGCCGCCAGGATAAGGCAATCCTAGAATTTTTGCCGATTTATCAAACGCCTCTCCTGCAGCATCATCGAGAGTTTGACCAATTACTTTTTGATTTAATGGTGATTCGCACAAAACAATTTGTGTGTGACCACCGCTAACTGTAAGGCACAAAAAAGGAAACGAAGGAATTTTATTTTCGCCGTTTAGTGGCTGAATCAGATTTGCTAAAACATGTGCCTGCATATGATGAACGGCAATCAGGGGTTTATTAAAAGCTAAAGCAAGAGACTTGGTAAATTCTGCGCCAACCAACAAGGCGCCGATCAATCCCGGAGATTGTGTAAATGCAAAAGCATCTATATCTTTTAGTTCTAAATTTGCAATTTTCAAAGCCTGCTCCACTACAGGTACAATTGCCTGTAAATGTGCACGGGAAGCAAGTTCGGGTACTACACCGCCATATTTTTCGTGAATTTTCTGACTTGAAATCACATTGCTCAAAATAATTTTATCCCTGGAAACTGAGGCAGCAGTTTCATCGCATGAAGATTCTATCGCAAGTATTGTTATCATAGATTGCAAAGTTAGGTGAATTGGTTTTTTGGGAAAAAACATAAGGTTGCCAACCTTTAAGATAGAGGTTTTTAAACCAGACGAAACTTATTAAAGGTTGGCAACCTTACTCAATTTTAAAATATATACCTCCTAATTTTACCGCATCTCAAAATTTTAATTTCTTATTTTTGCTGAAATAAAAATTCAGAAACGATGAAAATTACGAAACAACTTGCCGGCAGTTTTATTTTATTAATTGTAATTGCCTCTTTATACAGGATCATGCCTGGACGCCCTTATGGTTTTGCTCCGCAAATTGCCATGGCGATTTTTGGTGGTGCTATTATCAAGGATAAAAAATTCGCTTTCCTGCTTCCGCTTTTAGCCATGTTTGTTTCTGATTGTCTCTATCAATTATTATATATTAATGGTGTGGGAACCATGTATGGTTTTTACGAGGGACAGGTGTTGAATTATATTTTATTTGGTGGCCTCACTGTCTTTGGATTTTTTATTAAAAAACTGAATGTAAAAAGAATTGCAATCGCTTCTGTTGCGGCGCCAACAGCTTATTTCTTAGCTTCTAATTTTTTTGTATGGGCAAGTTCTTCTCCACTCGCTGGTTTAGGAAGGCCAAAAACCTTTGCTGGTCTAATGATGTGTTATGCTGATGGATTGCCATTTTATCCGTGGAGCGTTGCTTCTACTTTTGTTTTTTCAGCAATTTTGTTTGGCAGTTATTACCTTATGACAAAAAGATCAACAACTCTTGTTGCCGTAAAACAATAAACCTAATTCCTGATATCTCAGACCTGGCACTCATCATGGCTCATCACAATAATACCGGATTGCTGGGAGAAAGAATGGCCAAAGATTACCTTTTAAAAAAAGGATTTTCCATTCTTCATCAAAACTGGCGGCATGGCAATTGGGAAGTTGATGTGATCGCTGCTTTAAATAATACTTTACATTTCATAGAAGTAAAAACCAGGCGAACCCAAAAATTTGGCTATCCGGAAAATGATGTATCTAAAAAGAAAATTGAAAATCTGATCAATGCATCAGAAGAATTTCTTTTATTAAATCCGGGATGGAAATTGATTCAGTTTGATGTGCTTTCCATTACTGTCCTTAAAAACAGGCCGGTAGAATTTTTTTTTATTGAGGATGTTTATATTCGTTGAAACATTCATTTGCATTTATTTCTTCATTCTCTACTGACAACATAAGTGAAACAAAATTCAATTGTTATTTATACCGATGGTTCATCACGCGGAAACCCGGGCCCAGGTGGTTATGGCGCTATTTTGATCTGGGGAAATATCAGCAAAGAAATTTCGCAGGGCTATCGCCTTACTACCAACAACCGGATGGAACTGAAGGCTGTAATTGCTGCATTGGAAGCATTGAAAAAAACAGATCTTGATGTTACTATTTACTCAGATAGCAGCTATGTTGTAAAGGCGGTAATGGAAGGGTGGCTCACTAAATGGATCAGGACGAATTTTAAAGGAGGAATAAAAAACAAGGATTTATGGCTGCGTTATTATGATCTTTCAAGGAAACATAAAATCCATTTTAAATGGGTGAAAGGACATGCTGAAAATGAATTTAATAATCGTTGTGATGTACTTGCTACCAAAGCGGCGGATGGAAAAAATTTGCTGATAGATGAAGGATATGAAAATAAGGACGCACCTCTTTATGAATAAAAAACAATTTCTTTTTTTGTTTCTGATTCTTATTAAAAAATAAAACCGAAAATCTCTTTATTTCTTTATTTACTGATCAGAGTTAATTCTTTCACCACTCTGCTCACCGGCAATCCCATTACATTGTAAAAATCTCCTTTTATTGATTTGATCCCCACAGCACCAATCCATTCCTGGATTGCATAGGCACCCGCTTTGTCATAAGGTTTGCAATAGTCCACATAATATTCGATTTGCGAAGCGGAAAGCGGATGAAATTCCACTTCTGTTTCTTCTGAAAACAAAATCTTCTTTTCATTATTTAAAATGCAAACGCCGGTAATTACGCGGTGAATTTTTCCGGAAAGATTTGAAAGAATTGAAATGGCATCTTCCCGGTTTTTGGGCTTGCCGATAATTTTATTTTCCAAAACCACTATGGTATCAGCGGCCATAATCGTTTGTGCATTACTGTTATGTGCGCTTTGCAATTTCTTCTTAGAGGCAATTGCTTTGTTTTCTGCAATATGCATTGCTATTTCAGCAGATGAAAGTGCAGAAGGATAACTTTCATCTGTATTTGCAACTATTACTTCAAAATGGATCCCGGCCAGTTCCAGTAATTGTTTGCGCCGCGGCGAGCCGGAAGCTAAAATTATTTTTTTCATTTTTATTAAAAAAAATTAAAAGAAAATCATTGAAAGAATACCAGCAAGCATGATCAGCTTTATTACCGAACTTAACTGATGAAATGCTGCTGCAGTAGTGGCAATATATAATTTGCGCAAAACCCATATCAATGGAATGATAATGGTAATCAAAGAATACAAAGCAGAAAACCACCAGCCAAACTGAATTACATAAATTTGAATTGCCACTAAAACTCCCACCAGCACCACTATCCAAACTCCTGTAAAAACTTTTGAAACCGGCAATCCCCAAACGATCGGCATTGTTTTACATCCATATTTCATGTCGCCTTCCATATCTTCCATATCCTTGATCACCTCACGAACGAGTGAAATAATAAAAGCAAAACCGGCATAAATAAAGGATACCTTTAACAACCTTTGCCATACAATGTCATGAGGAGAAATTCTAAAACGATATTCTGATAAAGTAAGTACGAAGATTACCCACGCTGTCAATAATGAAATTAAAATATTGCCAATAAGAATTTTCTTTTTAAAAGTGCTTGAATAAAACCAAAGGATCACAATGGCGAGGAAATTAAAAAAAGGAATCAGAATATTCTGCAGCTTATAGCCGATGTAAAGGCTCAAAACCAATCCGGTAAAGGAAAGCAGCGCATGAAGTAAAATGGCAGTGCGGCGGTTTATATATTTCCCAATGATCACTTTGGATGATTTATTCACCAGATCAATATTGACGTCAAAATAATCGTTGATAATATAACCTGCACCAGCAATGCAAATGGAGGCGAGAATTAATAAATAAAATAAGCCTTCAGAAAGTTTAATACTTTCATAGCCCGCATGACCTGCCAGATAGACAAAAGGCAACATGAAATACCTGAAAAGCATTTGTGTAAGCACAATAAAAAGAAGATTGGGCCACCGGATCAGTTTAAAAAATGCAGCAATAATCTTCATGAGAGAAATAGTGAAATGTACAAGATCAGGTTGACGGAATATTATTATTTAAAGTCCATTTATAATTCAGTTTCAAAACTTTTTCTATCACATCCCTTACACAACCGCGGCCGCCGCCATAAGGAGAAATATAAGATGCCATTTCTTTTATTTCAAATGCCGCATCTGCGGGGCAGGCAGCTATTCCGGCGATTTTCATACAAAAATAATCAGGAATATCATCACCCATATAAAGCACTTCGTTTAATGAAAGTCTTTTTTCTGTAACTATATTTTTTAAAAAATCTTCTTTATTTTTTACATTCATAAATACATCATTAACACCGAGCTTGTTCAAACGGTTATGTACAAACGAAGAACTGCTTCCGGAAATTACCATTACATTAAAGCCGGTTCTGACGGCAAGTTGCAACGCATATCCATCCCTGATGTTCATTTGACGGAGCCAGTTATCCTGTGCGTCAACAATAATGTTACCATCTGTAAGAACGCCATCCATATCAAATGCAAAAGTTTTTATTAATTTAAACCGCGAAAGAATTTGCATTTTTATTCTGATATTTTTGAGAAAGAATGAATTGAAATAAAGTTGTGATTTTTAATTTTTTTTTTTCAAATATACTTATAGCAAATTGAATTATCGAAATTTGGCAGATTCAACAATCGGCAGTTTTTAGTAGTTTTGAATAAAAGAAGCAAAGATGCTAAGCCGAAATTAATTTGGCTGAATAATTGGGCTTAAAATTGAAAGTAATATACTTCATGAATAATTCAATAATCAAATAATCCGGCAATCCAAACTAACAACAATGCACCACGATCACGAAGAAAAACACTTGGAAAGCTCTGAATTTTTACGCGATGTTGTTATTGGAATGAGTGATGGTCTTACCGTTCCGTTCGCATTGGCTGCCGGACTTACCGGTGCAGTTTCAAACAGCTCGATTGTAGTGATAGCAGGCATTGCAGAGATTGTGGCCGGAAGTATTGCAATGGGATTGGGTGGTTATCTTGCCGGCAAAACAGAACAGGATCATTACTACAGCGAGTTAAAAAGAGAATATGATGAAGTGGAACGGATCCCGGAAATGGAGAAAAAAGAAGTGCAGGATTTTTTTGAAAATCTTGGGTTGAGTAAAGAGATACAATTAAAAGCAACAGAAGAGATAGCTACAGATAAAAAACAGTGGGTGGATTTTATGATGAAGTTTGAACTTGGTCTTGAAACGCCCGATCCGCAAAGAGCGAAGAAAAGCGCATTAAATATTGGCCTGTCTTATGCGGTTGGCGGAATCATTCCTTTAAGTCCTTATTTTTTTATTGCAGATTCGCGTGAGGCCTTAAAATTCTCAATTGTTGCAACGCTCATCTGTTTATTCGTTTTTGGCTATTTCAAAAGTAAGATCACCGGAGTTCCTGTCTTATCCGGCGCCTTGAAAGTAATGCTTATTGGTGCTCTTGCCGCCGCCGCAGCGTTTGGTGTTGCTTTATTTTTTAAATAGAATAATTCTTTTTTTTCTAAAATATCTTCGTAAAATTTCTGTGCATTTTACGATCAGTAAGCACTTTTACTCGATTTTTTTTGCAAATAAAATATTTCAAAGGCGCCATCGTTTTTATAATGCTAAACGTTGCTAACCTATATTTTATAATACCCCAATGCCAATATTCTATCTGACAAATTCCATGCACTACTTACAGATGAGCTATATTTTAAAACTTTGATCAAAGACCATTAATAGCGTTTTTGTTATTAATATTTTATTTAAATAAAAATCTTAATGGATAATCAGTTTTTGAATTTTGGAATCCCTTCATTTCTATGGGGGGATATTTTTTTCCCTTCAGCCTTCAGCGCCTTCACGTATTAATATCGTGCTTGGAATCTTTAGAAATATTCTCGATTGTCCACGTAATTCTTTTTTCAAAGTCATGCTGACGTACCATGCAGTTTTGTTTGGTACATATTTTACAGGAAAAATCACGGCAACCATCAGAGTGGACAAACAGTTCTACCGCTTTTCCAAATTCATTTCGGATCAATGCACCCAAAGCTTCCACTTCTGCATGTGCTTCATTTACATTCAAATACCAGGGCACGGTAAGATGGCAATCGCAATGCAACGTGCTACCGTATTTTATGATACGCATATTATGAAGATCTATCCAGTTTTCTTTGCGGTTTTTATTCAGAAGCAGCACAATGTTTTTCAATAATTGTTCATCGGCTTCATCCATGATTCCTGCAATCGAAACCCGTACAATTTTATAGCCTGTATAAATAATTACGATAGCTACAGCACACGCTATCAGGCTGTCAATAAAAATATAACCTGAAAAATAAATAGCTACCAAACCAATGAGAATGGCAGAAGTAGAATAAGTATCGGTTACCAGGTGTTTGCCTCCGGCGATTAATTGTAAGGAACGGTTTCTTTTTCCTGTAACAATACAAATTTTTCCAAAAATAAAATTAACAACTGCTGTTATGGCTATCAGTATAATTCCAAAATCAAGCCTGGCAATGGGATGAGGAAAAAAGAAACTTTGAACAGATTTATAAATAATAAAAAATCCTGCAATAATTACCATACTGCCTTCTACGCCGGCAGAAAGAAATTCTACTTTCCCATGGCCGTAAGGATGATCGGCGTCTCTCGGCTTAGCCGCTAAATTCAAACTATATAATCCCAAAAATCCGGCAACGATATTTACAATGCTTTCGAGTGCATCCGTAAGAATAGCAAGCGAACTGGTCATAAACCATGCAATTATTTTTATAATAAACAATATTATTGCTACAAGAATAATGATTCGTTGAAGCCGGAGATTTTCTTTTGCAGGTGTCAATAAATGTAATTTATAAAAGCGCAAATTACAGAATTCAAATTTGTATTTTCATGCAACTATTTTGCCTTTCAACATATTTTTATTTGAATAAATTCTGTAAACATTAAATTTGTCTTTATGCGCAAAACCCTTAATATTCTGGCCAGTTCTTTTCGGCTTACCATGCAGGAACTGATGGTAAATAAATTGCGCACTTCTTTATCTCTCATTGGAATTTCTTTTGGAATATTTTGCATTATTGGAGTTTTGGCTACTGTGAATAGTCTTGAAATGAATATTCAGAATCAATTGAAAAGTCTTGGAACAAATACTATTTTCATAGATAAATGGCAGTATTCAGGCGGCCCCGATTATCCGTGGTGGAAATTTGTAAACCGCCCGGTTCCCAAATATGATGAAGTAAAACTTATAAAAGAGCGAAGTCATCTCGTTAGTAATATCGCTTTTGATATTGATAGCAGGGTAGATGTGGAGTACAAAAATTATGCGTTGCAGGGAGTTTCGATGAGCGGTGTTACAGAAGAAGAAATAGATATCCAGCCGCTTACCATGGCTTATGGACGCTATATTTCGGGCAACGAGTTTTCTGAGGGAAGCGCCGTCGTAGTTATCGGTTATACCAACGCTGAGAATTTATTTGAATCTGCTTCTTTAGCAATAGGCAAGGAAGTAAAATTAAAAAATAACAAAGCAACAATCATTGGTGTGATCAAAAAAATGGGACAAAATATGATCGGCCAGGATTATGATCAATCGATCATTCTTCCTTATAAATTTGCAAGGCAAATCGTAAATGAAAATACCAGTAGCCCGAAAATAATTGTAAAAGGGAAAGCGAATGTAAGTTCTGCCGAACTTTCAAACGAGTTGGAAGGCATTATGCGATCTATCAGAAAACTAAGTCCAACACAGGAAGATAATTTTACACTAAATGAAATTAGTAGTTTAAGCGACAGGGTAAGTTCGATGTTTGGAAGTATTAATCTCGGAGGTTGGGCAATAGGCATTTTAAGCCTGGTAGTTGGTGCTTTTGGA
>DATILZ010000142.1:0-10719 GCA_035475995.1 Hanamia sp.
CCAGAAAATTTTACCGCAAGGTCATCAATTCTTAATGAGGAGGGAACATTACAAACAAGACCAATCATTCTTGAATCAATATTGTTAACAGAATCAACATTCGAATAAACCGCCCAATAGTTGTATTTCTGATAATAGCCCATTATTCCTTCATGATCACTTACCGTGATAAAAGCAGAGCGAGGCATTTGGCAAAACTCATCTTTTCCTTCTGATGCATTGCAAGTTTGAAAAAGAAACAAATGCAAAAAGCACAACAAAAGCTAAATTTGCTCTCAAATCTTTTTTCATGACTTTTTTAGTGATGACAATATTTTAAGGCTAAATGTTGCATTTGTTTTCCAGCCCTATGCACTGTAAAGGGAAGACGAGAAAATAATCTGAGGGAAATCCAAAAAATCACATTGCAGCAAGTTGCACTTTTTGCTGAAGTTCAATTACGCTTTCTTTAAATAAAATGTCAGTATCCATGAGGTCTTTCACAGTTTGGCAACTGTGAATGACAGTAGTATGGTCGCGGCCCCCGAAATGTTCGCCGATTGTTTTTAAAGAGTTTTTGGTAAAGGCCTTGGCAAGAAACATCGTGATCTGTCTTGCCTGAACGATTTCACGCTTCCTGGTTTTTTGTAATAATTTTTCATAAGGCACATCAAAATAATCGCACACCATTTTTTGAATGGTATCTATAGTGATTTCCTTTGAAGAAGATTTGATAAAGTTTCTTAAAACTTTTTTGGCAAGGTCCAGATCAATTTCTCTTTTGTTCAGTGAAGATTGCGCGAGCAAAGAAATCAAAGCACCTTCCAGTTCGCGAATATTATTTTGAATATTATAAGCAATATATTTCACCACTTCCTTTGGCATATCCAGGCCATCATTCTTCATCTTTCTCTCCAGGATTTCAATCTTCGTTTCATAATCCGGAACCTGCAAATCTGCACTGAGTCCCCAGCGAAAACGGCTAAGCAATCTTTCCTGAACACCTTCGAGATCTTTTGGCGGTTTATCTGTCGTTAATATCAATTGTTTGCCACTTTGATGCAGATGATTAAATATGGCAAAAAATGCATCCTGTGATTTTTCTGCACGATTGAAAAACTGAACATCATCAATAATTAACACATCAATCAACTGGTAAAAATGGATAAAATCATTGATGGCATTATTTCTTCCGTGATCTACAAATTGATTGATAAATTTTTCGGAACTCACATACAAAACCACTTTATTATTATGCAGGTTTTTTACTTCATTACCAATTGCCTGCGCCAGATGCGTTTTTCCCAAACCCACACCACCATAAATTACCAACGGATTGAAAGAAGTAGTGCCGGGCTTTTCTGCCACAGTCTTTCCCGCACGACGCGCCACCCGGTTGCAGTTTCCTTCAATATATGAATCGAAAGTATATGATGGATTTAGCTGCGGATCAATCTGCATCTTTTTAAGCCCGGGAATTACAAACGGGTTCTTAACAGGATTCGTTATGACTAATGGAAAATCCATTTCATTATTTGAATATGATTTGTAACCATGCCCGGGTACATCCATCATCACCGGTTTATTTTTGCTGTTGCCACTGTCCACCATAATCCGGTATTCAAGCATCGCATTTTTACCCAATTCTCTCTTCAGTGTTTTTGCAAGCAGGTTTACATAATGCTCCTCAATATACTCATAAAAAAACTGGCTGGGCACTTGTATGGTTAAAACATTTTCCTTGAGTAAGACAGGTTTGATTGGCTCGAACCATGTTTTGTAATGTTGCCACTCAACTATATCCTTTATAATATTGAGACAATTATTCCAAACTGTTTCGCAAGCATTATCCATTATTTTCCGTAAGCCGTTTTATTTAATTTAGAAAATGGGTTTTTCTGTGGGAATGATTATAAATTTATACAAAATCTCTTTGCAAAAATTTTATCAACAACAAAGCGAATATCAATAGAATTTGTTGAAAAAAAAATTTTTTATTCTCTGTTTTTTTACAGTAAAAATTTATTTCAGCGTGCCAAAAATGAAATCAGATTTATTTTCAAATCGCCGCGGATTTTAAAAGGTGCACCTGCATTGATTTCAAAGAAAAGAAGGATGTTTTTTGAAAGATTTAAAAAAAATTTCTATCGATTTTTTTAGCAAAAAATATTTTCAATCTTTTGTGATAAATGTGTAAAAGATTTTTTGTGATTATCATTCAATGCGCCATCTTTACCGCCATTCGATTTACCTTTAAAAAAAACTTGAATCATTATGAGTTATGAATTAACCGGAAAATTATTAATAAAATTTGATACCACTCAGCGTACAGAAACATTTAAAACACGTGAATTTGTGGTTGAAAAATCTGAAGATATTAATGGTAAATTAATTACCAATTTTATCAAATTTCAATGTGTGCAGGATCGTACAGGGATTGTAGATCGTGTAAATCCAGGCGATGAAATAAAAGTGCATTTCAACATTCGCGGAAGCAAGTGGGAAAAAGATGGAAAGGTTTCTTATTTCAACAATCTGGATGCATGGCGTATCGAACAGATTTTACAAACAGCAAAAGATGCGACGCCTGATAAGGATCAGTTGGAACCGCTGGATACTTTTACTTCTTCTTCTGACGAAGCCAGCGATGACCTTCCGTTTTAGATAATTTTTAAAAAGCTTTATAAGCTTTTTCGAAAAGATAAAGACTTCAGGAAAGTTTTAATTCTTTAAAAGTTTTCAGGATAACCACCTGGCACTATATATTATGCAACAAAAAATATCTCTCAAACTTCTTCCGCCTGATGCGGCTGATGAAACGGCAATTATTGAAAGTATTGCTAAAACGACCGGTAAAAAAGTCCCTGATATTTCCGGCTATCATTCATTAAAGAAATCAATCGATGCAAGAGGAAAAATGGTGTGGATTAATCTCACCGTTAATGCATTTATCAATGAACCTTTCCATAAAAGAAAATTACAGGAATTTAATTTTATAGATGTAAGGAATGCTGCAAAAAAAGTAATTATAATTGGCGGCGGTCCGGCAGGAATTTTCGCAGCTTTGCAATTAATTGAATCCGGGATCAAACCGATCATTCTGGAACGAGGAAAAGAAGTACGCGTAAGAAGAAGAGATCTTGCTGTTTTAAATAAAGAAGGTATCATTAACCCGGAAAGCAATTATTGTTTTGGAGAAGGTGGCGCCGGCACTTACAGCGATGGAAAATTATATACCCGAAGTACGAAGCGTGGAGATATCAACCGCATCTTAAATCTTTTTGTTCATTTCGGTGTGGATGAAAACATATTATACGATGCACATCCGCACATTGGAACGAACAAACTTCCGGCTATTATAACGGCCATGCGTACACGAATTTTGGATTGCGGCGGAGAATTTCATTTCAACAAAAAAGTAGTGGATTTTATTCTTGAAAAAGATAAAATAAAATCTGTAAAAACTGCTGACGGAGATGTTTTATCTGCTAATTCTTTTATCCTGGCAACCGGCCATTCTGCAAGAGATATTTTTACTTTACTTCATAAAAAAAATATAGAAATCATTGCAAAAGGTTTTGCACTTGGCGTAAGAATTGAACACCCTCAGGAACTGATCAATACCATTCAATATGGAAGCAATTATGCGATGAATAATTTGTTACCACCGGCTTCTTACAGCCTTGTAGAGCAGGTAGAGGGAAGAGGTGTTTTTTCATTTTGTATGTGTCCGGGCGGAATCATTGCACCAGCATCAACAAACGAAAAAGAACTGGTAGTAAATGGCTGGAGCCCATCAAAAAGAAACAATCCTTTTGCAAACAGCGGAATGGTAGTTCAGGTAGAAATTGAGGATGTAATAAAATATAAAGCTTCAAAAAAAAATACATCAAAAAATGATTTTCAATCTTCGTTATTAATGATGGATTTTCAAAAAGAAGTTGAACAGAAAGCGTTTGAAATGGGTGGAGGAAAATTTGTTGCACCCGCGCAAAGAATGGTTGATTTTACAGAAGAAAAAATTTCTTCTTCATTACCAAAATGTTCTTATTTACCAGGAATAGAATCTGCATTATTAAAAGATGTTTTGCCCCAATTTATTAATAACAAATTGAAAAAAGCATTAAAATCATTTGCCAAAAAAATGCCAGCTAAAAGTCAGCATCACGGATATTTTACAAACGAAGCAGTTTTGGTTGCAACAGAAAGTCGCACATCATCACCCGTGAGAATCCCACGCGATGAAAACCTTTTACATCATCCTCAAATAAAAAATTTATTTCCCTGTGGAGAAGGCGCCGGTTATGCCGGCGGAATTGTAAGTGCTGCTATGGATGGGGAAAGAGTGGCAAAACAATGTGCTGATGTGCTGATCAACTGATTAATAGGAGCATCAATGGAATGAATTTGAATAGAACACTTCATCAGCAAACAAACAAATTATTAAGATTCTCATTCTCCCGCAAAAAAAATCAGAGAAAATATTCTTATTAAAAATACAACTTCCATTCTTTTTTATTTACAAATGAAAAGATGAAATTTGTAAGATGCAATTCACTAGAAAAGATTTAACAGACATCACACTTACAGAACTTTATAAAGAACTGCTTCTTCCGCGAATGATTGAAGAAAAAATGCTTTTATTGCTCAGGCAGGGAAAAGTTTCAAAATGGTTTAGCGGCATCGGACAGGAAGCGATTGCAGTTGGCGCTACCTATGCGTTGCGTCCTGATGAATGGATCATGCCTTTACATAGAAACCTCGGTGTTTTTACAACAAGAAAAATGCCTTTGAAAGATTTGATAAAGCAATGGCAGGGAGCTTTGGACGGCTATTCCAAAGGCAGAGAACGTAGTTTTCATTTTGGAAATAAAGAACATTTTATTTGCGGAATGATTTCGCATCTTGGGCCGCAACTTTCTGTGGCAGATGGAGCAGCACTCGCTTATAAATTAAAAAATGAAGAAAAAGTTTCACTTGCATTTACAGGTGAAGGAGGAACCAGCGAAGGCGAATTTCATGAGGCGATGAATGTAGCATCGGTTTGGGATTTGCCGGTCATATTTATCATCGAAAATAATGGTTATGCATTAAGTACCTCTGTGAGTGAACAATACCGGTGTCGGAATTTAGCAGATCGCGCAAGAGGTTATGGAATGGAAGGTGTGCAGATCGATGGCAACAATATTCTCACAGTTTATGAAACGGTAAAGGGCGTTCGTGATTATTGTATCAAAAACCAAAAACCTTATCTGATCGAATGCATGACCTTCAGAATGCGCGGCCATGAAGAAGCAAGCGGCGTAAAATATGTGCCCAAAGAAATGTTTGAGCAGTGGATTGAAAAAGATCCTATAAAAAATTATGAGCATTTCCTGGTTGAACAAAATGTATTGACAAATCTTAAGATAGCAGAAATAAAAGATGAGATAAAAGAATACATTGAAAAAAGCTATGCTGCAGCAGAAGAAGAATTAAGTCGTTTTTCCATTCCGGATTCATCTGTTATTAATGAACAAATTGAAGATGTTTATGCAAAGAAAATCTCTCCTGCAAAAACACTTACAGTACCTTCTAACTCCACAGCAGCAAGAGGTACCAGGTTTATTGATGCGATAAAAGAAGCGCTGTTTCAATCTATGAAAGTGCATTCAAATTTAATTTTGATGGGCCAGGATATTGCAGAATATGGCGGAGCTTTTAAAATAACAGAAGGATTGGAAAAGGAATTTGGAAAAGAAAGAGTACGCAATACTCCATTGTGTGAAAGTGCGATTGTAGGAACAGCATTAGGTTTGAGCCTGGAAGGTTTTAAAAGCGTTGTGGAAATGCAATTTGCTGATTTCGTTTCTGTTGGATTTAACCAGATCATCAATAATCTTGCTAAAATTCATTATCGGTGGAATCAGAATGCGGATGTGGTAATCCGGATGCCAACCGGCGCCGGCGTTGGTGCAGGGCCGTTTCACAGCCAGAGCAATGAAGCATGGTTTGTTCATACGCCGGGATTAAAAGTAGTTTATCCTTCCACTCCTGAAGATGCGAAAGGTTTATTAATTGCTGCAATCAACGATCCGAACCCGGTGTTATTTTTTGAACACAAAGCTTTGTACAGGAGCATTAGTTCCGAGTTTCCGCAAGAATATTATGAAACAGAAATTGGTAAAGCACGGCAGGTTCGTGAGGGCACTGATGTTAGTATCATCACTTATGGAGCCGGCGTTATCTGGGCTACGGAATATGCCGAAGCACATCCTGAAATCTCAATTGATATTCTTGATCTCAGAACCTTGCTGCCATTGGATTACAAAGCCATCAGAACTTGTGTAAATAAAACAGGAAAGGTTTTGATACTTCATGAAGATACCCTTACAGGAGGAATCGGTGGCGAATTAGCCGCATGGATTGCACAAAATTGTTTTGAATTTTTAGATGCTCCGTTAATGCGTTGTGCATCGCTCGACACGCCTGTTCCATTTAATTTAAATTTAGAAAAAAACTTTCTGGCAAAATCAAGGTTGGGTGAAATGGTGCAAAAATTAATTGAATATTGATGAGTACTGCTGTAGAAATTTTAAAGAAATATTGGAATTACGATTCTTTCAGACCGCTGCAGCAGGAAATAATTGATTCTGTTTTATCTGCGAATGATACGCTTGCCATTATGCCTACGGGAGGGGGCAAATCAATCTGTTTCCAGGTACCATCTATGTCAAAAGAAGGTTTGTGCCTTGTGATAAGTCCTTTGATCGCTTTGATGAAAGACCAGGTGTTGAATTTGAAAAAGAAAGGAATACCAGCGCTTTCCATTTATTCGGGAATGAGTTTTACTGAAGTAAAAAAAACATTACAAAATGCTGCTTATGGTAATTTTAAATTTTTATACGTTTCGCCGGAAAGGTTCGAGACGGATTTGTTTTTAGAATTTCTTCCGCTCATAAAAGTAAACCTGATTGCAGTAGATGAAGCACATTGTATTTCACAATGGGGTTACGATTTCAGGCCAGCGTATCTGCGTATTGCCGCAATTCGTGAATATTTTCCCGATGTACCAATCCTGGCGCTCACTGCTTCTGCTACCTTGGAAGTGCAGAAAGACATTTGTGATAAATTACTTTTTAAAAAAAATCAAAAATCATTTCAGCAGTCGTTCGAACGTGCAAATCTTTCTTACAGTGCATTTGAACTTTCATCCAAACAAAATAAATTATTAACGATCTTAAAGAAAGTTTCGGGCAGTGGAATTGTTTATTGCAAAACAAGAAAACGGACAAAAGAAATTGCAGAAATGCTGAACCTGAATGGCATCAGCGCAGATCACTATCATGCAGGGCTAAGCAATGAAGAACGCAATAAAAAGCAGGAAGACTGGATCAATAATAAAACACGCATCATCGCCTGTACCAATGCTTTTGGAATGGGAATCGATAAACCTGATGTAAGAACGGTTGTGCATTATGATGTGCCTGATGCCCTGGAAAATTATTACCAGGAAGCAGGACGTGCCGGTCGTGATGGTAAAAAATCTTATGCTGTTTTATTATATAATCATGCAGAATTAAATCAATTAAAAAAACAGGTACCGATAAAATTTCCATCCCTGCAAACGATCAGGAAAATATATGGAGCGTTATGCAATTTTCTTCAGCTTCCATCCGGCAGTGGCGAAGGAAAATCTTTTGATTTTGACATAAATACTTTTTCAAAAAATTTCACACTGGATGCCTTTATAATTAACAGTGCCTTAAAAATCCTGGCACAGGAAGAATTGATTACTTACAGTGAACAATTCTTTTCGCCACCAACTGTTGAATTTACTATTGATAAAAAAGCACTGCATCTTTTTGAACAAAGCCATCCCCAATATGAGGAGGTGATTAAAGGTCTTTTACGTTCTTATGATGGAATATTTGATTTTCCGTCGGCTATCGATGAAGATCGACTTTCAAAATTTATTCCTATAAAAAAAGAACGGCTTCTGCAACTGCTTCATCAATTAAAGACTTATAATATTATTGATTACACACCCCAAAAAGAAAAGCCACAGATTTATTTTTTGCAAAATCGCGTAAGAGCAGAAGATTTGTTTATTAATGAAAAAAATATTTTAAAAAGAAAAGAAGCTTATCAAAAACGGTTAAATTCTATGATCGGATTTTGTACCAATAAAATTTTATGCAGAAGCCAGGCCATTGGTATTTATTTTAATGATCCTCATTTACAAGCTTGCGGCGTTTGTGATAATTGCCTTGAAAATAAAAATATTTCTCTTTCTAATGAAGAATTTAATGCCATATCTGCACAAATAAAAAAATTAACTGATGAAACATTTATTTCTTCTTCCCAACTTTTTGCAAAACTTACTGCTTTTAAAGAAAATAAAATAAGAAAAGTTTTAAAGTTTTTATTAGAAGAAAATATCATTCAGGTAAATAATGAAGGATTAATAAAATCATTATAACTAAATACTTCATTTATCTCTTATATAATTTAACAGAAATACATAATTGAAAGAAAACCTGCCGCTATACTGTTAATTTTCATATTTTAAAGAAAAAACAATCATATACATACAAAAAAAAGGGGACCCAGATAGAAATCTAGTCCCGCTTTAAAATCCAATATCCTATGAAAAACCGAGGCGAAGATAGGAGAAAATTAATTTTAAACCATATTTTTTAATTGCATATCCTAAAAAATAGTATGTTTATATGACTAAATAACACTCCTATTTATTATACGGTTGC
Organism: Hanamia sp.; assembly: GCA_035475995.1. Taxonomy (GTDB): domain Bacteria; phylum Bacteroidota; class Bacteroidia; order Chitinophagales; family Chitinophagaceae; genus Ginsengibacter. Next base: position 8,727 of record DATILZ010000142.1, read on the forward strand.
TTTTATGATATAAGTGGTAATAATTGAAAAACAACAATAGTTAAAAAATATCAAAACCAGCTTTTAGTTGATTTTGTGGTTCGGCCACCAAGTCCAAGAGAACCTAAAAGACTTCTTACAATCGTATTGCCTGCAGTTCGCATAATGCTTTTTACCACGGTATTATTTACAACTTTTTCCAAAGTGCTTTCTACAGGTTTAGCTGCTTTGGTTTGCGTAGCGGGTGAAGCGGCACCGGCAGATTCCAATTTAGCATTTAGCATTTCGTAAGCGCTGTCATTATCAATTACCTGGTTATATTTTGCTGCTAATTTTGAATGATCCACAATTGTTTCTATTTCATTTTCTGTCAAAACATCCATCCGGCTTCTGGGTGTGCACATCATTGTATGCGCGAGCGGCGTTGGTATCCCTTTTTCATTTAATAAAGTAACCAGCGCTTCACCAATTCCCAATTGTGTTATCAGATCTGCTGTATTATAAAAAGTAGTTTCCGGATAATTTTGGGCAGTTTGTTTTATTACCTGCCTGTCGGCTGCTGTAAATGCCCGCAACGAATGTTGAATTTTCAAACCCAATTGTCCCAAAACAGACGCTGGCACATCCATTGGATTTTGAGTGCAGAAATAAATACCAATCCCTTTGGAACGGATGAGTTTGATAACCGTATTTATCTGATCAAGCAGAGCTTTGCTCGCTTCTTCAAAAATCAAATGAGCTTCATCTATAAAAATGATCAGTTTTGGCTTGTCCACATCTCCCACTTCAGGGCAAACGGAATATAATTCTGCAAGCATCTGCAACATAAAAGTTGAAAATAATTTTGGCTTATCCTGTATATCTGTAACCCTCAAAACAGAAATCATTCCGCGGCCATCATCGCTCATACGCATCAGGTCTTCTACTTCAAAACTTTTTTCTCCAAAAAATAAATCTGCGCCTTGTTGTTGCAGTTCGATCACTTTTCTCAGAATGGTTCCGGTAGAAGTTGTTGAAATATTTCCATAAGAAGTCTGAAGTTCTGCCTTGCCTTCATTTCCTGCATATTGCAATACTTTGATAAAATCCTTCAAATCCAGAAGTGGCAGTTTGTTGTCATCGCAATATTTAAAGATCATCGCTACTACTCCACCCTGCGTATCATTTAATCCTAGAATTTTACTGATTAGAATGGGCCCAAATTCTGTAACAGTGGCGCGCAATCTGACTCCTTTCTGATTACTCAATGTGAGCAAGTCAACAGGAAAAGTAGAAGGCTTATAATCCATTTTTAATTTTTGATACCGTGAAGTGATCTTATCATTTACGGTTCCCGCTTCAGCTATTCCACTCAGGTCACCTTTGATATCCATGAGCAAACAAGGAACACTGGCATCGCTTAATCCTTCAGCAATCATTTGAAATGATTTTGTTTTTCCTCCTCCTGTAGCACCAGCTACCAGACCGTGGCGGTTCATGGTAGAAAGCGGAAGAAATATTTCCGCTTCCGGAATTACTTCTCCATCCAGCATCGCAGCGCCTATTTTGACCGTTTTTCCTTTAAAAGTGTAGCCATTTTTTATGGCCTGGATAAATGTTTCTCTTTTGTCCATATGAATATTTTTTTGAAAGTTACAAACTGAAATTGAAAATGATAAGATTGTCTTAACTTTTCTGTCAATACATTTACTCCTATCAATTTATGGCATTAAATATGTAAAAGATATTTCATAAAAAGTAAATACCTTTATTCAGAATTAAACAAAAAAGTATGGAAAATAACAAACCTAAAATTCTAATTTGTGAAGACGATCCCAACCTGGGAATGGTGCTTAAAAATTTCCTGGAGCTGAATGACTATGATGTGGTATTGGAAAGGGACGGAAGGCTTGGTCTTGCTGCATTTCAGCGCGAAAAGTTTGACCTGTGCTTGCTGGATGTGATGATGCCGAACATGGACGGATTTACGGTGGCGGAAGAAATAAGAAATGTGGATCCTGATATGCCATTATTT
>DATILZ010000143.1:0-2176 GCA_035475995.1 Hanamia sp.
GCCAAAAGATCACAATCACTTACGGAACAGAAACGGGAAATTCAAAAAGGCTTGCAACAGATTTTGCTGCAAAAGCAAAAAAACTTGGCCTTCATGCAAAGATCCAAAGTCTGGATCAATACCGCTTAACCGATCTTTCAAAAGAAGAATGTTTATTAACCGTAATGAGCACGCACGGTGATGGCGAACCACCTGTAGCCGCACAAAAGTTTTATGATTTTGTACATCAGAATGAAATGAAACTTTCAAAATTAAAGTACAGTGTTCTTGCCTTGGGTGATTCTGCTTATCCTCTTTTTTGCAAAGCCGGTGAAGATGTGGACGAACAGTTAAACAAGCTGGGAGCCAATAGAATCGCGCCTTTACAAAAATGTGACGTAGATTATGACGTTGAAGCCGGGGAATGGTTTTCAAAAGTTATTAATGCTTTAAATGAAACTTCACCAACCGAAACTTCCCTTTCAGCAGCGCCAACAATTAAAAAAAATTCAGGGAAAAAAATATACAATGGAAGGCTGCTGGCTCATATCAATCTGAATGACATTGGCAGCAATAAAGAAACTTTTCACATTGAAATTGAAGCGGAAGATGTGTCCTATTTACCAGGTGATTCCATTGGCATCATTCCTGAAAATAAAAAAGAAATTGTCGAAAAAATTATTGCGATAACCGCAATTGATCCTGCTACAAATCTTGATCATAAAGATCAGTTGATTTCGGTGTATGATCTTTTGAAGAAAAAATTAAACATCCTGAATTTGCCGGAACGCGTTGTAAAAAAATATGCTTCTGTGGTTCAACAGGAAATCCCTGCAACAAAAATTGACTTGCTCGATCTGCTGAAAATTTATTCGGTAAAAGATGCGAATCAGTTTGTAGAAATATTGAAAATTTTGGAACCGATTGCACCACGATTATATTCCATTTCTTCTTCGCCGGAAGCGCATCCCGGGGAAGTGCATATTACCGTTGCGAAAAATTGTTTTAAAATAAATGATGAAGTAAAACATGGCCTTGCCTCTGAATTTTTATCACTTCTGAATGAAGACAATGAATTTCAATTTTATATTTCTCCAAACAACAATTTTCGATTACCTGAAGAAGATAAGAATGTTATCATGATTGGCCCTGGAACAGGGATTGCACCGTTTCGTTCTTTTCTTTGGGAGAGAGATTCAACCGGCGCTTCAGGGAAAAACTGGTTGTTCTTTGGTGAGCAACATTTTCTTTCAGATTTCCTGTATCAGACTGAAATTCAAAATTGGGTTGAGACCAACTTGCTCACAAAAATTGACATCGCTTTTTCAAGAGATCAGCCCGAAAAAATTTATGTTCAGCATAAAATTCAGAAAAATGGCGCCCAGTTTTTTGAATGGCTTGAGGCCGGAAGTCATGTCTATTTATGCGGTGCAAAAGAACCGATGAGCAAAGATGTTGAACACGCGATTTTAGAAATCATTGAAACATTCGGAGAAAGATCTGAAGAAGAAGCAAAACAGTATCTGGAAAATTTAAAAGAAACAGGCAGGTATCTTACGGACGTATATTAATCCTCGTAAACAGTAAACAAACAAATAATACAGATTCTTCTTTTAGAATCATTGAAAAGAATTTATAAATATTATGTCAGAAAAATTACCATTATTAGAAAGAGTAAAAATAGAAGGTGATGCCTTGCGGGGAACTATTTCGGAAAGCATTAAAGATGAATTAACCGGCGCTATGCGCGAAGAAGACACTTTGCTGATGAAGTTTCATGGAATGTATCAACAGGATGATCGCGACCGCAGGGAAGAAAGAGCAAAAAAGAAACTGGAAAGATTGTACAGTTTTATGATTCGCTTGCGTATGCCAGGAGGCATTTTAACTTCTGAGCAATGGATCGCGCTAAATGATATTGCCGGAAAAGACTCTACTGATGAATTGAAAATTACGACACGGCAAACCATTCAATTGCATGGCGTTTTAAAATCAAAATTAAAACCAACACATAAAATTTTTAATAGTGTTCACCTCGATACGATTGCAGCCTGTGGAGATGACAACAGGAATGTAACCTGTAGTCCCAACCCGGTGCAATCGCCTTTGCATGAAGAGGTATTTAGTTATGCTTCTAAAATCAGTAGCATGTTGAAACCAAAGACCCGCGCTTATTACGAAATATTCCTGGATGAAG
>DATILZ010000144.1:0-5689 GCA_035475995.1 Hanamia sp.
TCTGTACCCCCCATCAACTTAAAGTCGTGTTTGTTCCATTTTTGGTGGTATGTCAGGGTATTAGTCCATGTCCACTGGGTACCCCATCCCTGGTATTCGCTCAGCGAGTTTACAAAACTTGCTTCCGAACGTTCAGGGTCAGGATAACCAATGCCGATTCCGGCATAGTTGTCATACTGTGTACCGAAAGTTGTTTTTAAGTTCAACCCGTTCGCTATTTTCAAGTCGGCATAAGCGCTGCCGAAAAACAGGTTATCGTTATTGTAGTTGTCTCTTCCGCGGTAAAGTATTGCAAGAGGGTTGTCCGCATTACCCAACCCAGAACCCCTGGTGCCTGCAAAGTTGCCCTTAATGTCGTAAACGGGTACAATCGTTTGAATACGGTATGCCCATCCTAAGGGAGAACCTTCCCCCGCATAGCTACCGGCGACGTTGGGATTGGTTGCAAACCCGATGCCTTTGGTATAGGAATACTGGGCATTTTCGCCCATTTTAAGCGCGCCATTGAAAGCGGTAAAGTTGGTGTTTGCCCTTATATAGTAGCGTTTGAAGTTGGTGTACTTTATGGTTCCCTGCTGGTTGTACGCTCCACCGCTTACAGCATAATTGGCATTGTCGCCGCCGCCCAAAATGCTGAGTTCGTAATTTTGCATGGGTGCGTTATGCGTAATTTCATTGAACCAGTTTGTTCCGGCCTGGTTTGCCTTCGTAATTTGGTAAAAAGTTGTAGAGTTTGTGGGGCTATAATTGTATTTTGAAGGGTCAGCCTGTGCTGCCGTTACATTTTGGCCAACGGTTGAACCTGCAAGTAAATATTCGGGCAATTTAGGCGTTGCGCCATTGCCATAATAATCTGACATAGTACTGCCTGCTACCGGTACGCCTGCATTGCTGTACTGGGTCCAAACATATTGTCCAAACTGTTGCGGGTTCAGGTATTTCGGAAAGCGCTCGCGCATGGGAACCTGCGTTCCGTCATAAATATGCAGGTTTATTCTTGGTGGTCCTTTTCTGCCGATTTTGGTAGTAATGATCACAACGCCGTTATTTGCCCTGGAACCGTAGATAGATGCGGCAGATGCATCTTTCAATACCTGCATACTTTCAATATCGTCGCTGCTCAGCCAGCTCAATTTCCCCTGATAGGGCATTCCATCAATGACGAATAAGGGGTCGTTGTTGTTTATGGAAGTATTACCGCGTATTCTTATCTGCGGCGTGGAGCCGGGTGAACCGTCATTGATAATTTGTACACCGGTAGCTTTACCCTGCAAGGCTTCTATCGGGCTTGTGGCGGGCTGCTGCTTCAGCTCGCTCGTATTTACAACCGCTACAGCACCGGTTATATCCTTTTTCCTTTGTGTGCCATAGCCTGTAACGACCACTTCGTTTAAATTGGTTGCAGAAGATTGAAGAGAAACTGTTATGTTATTTTCAGAGGTGATGGGAACATCCTCACTTTGATAACCAACATAGCTTACTCTTAAAGTTTTAGCGTTAGCAGGTACCCGAATGGAAAAGGAACCATCCGGCCCGGTTGTTTCTCCTGTTTTTTGCCCAACTACGATCACAGATGCATCTGCCAAAGGAGTTCCTTCCTTAGAAGTTACTTTTCCTGTAATTGTACGTTGCTGAGCGATGCCGAAGAAGCAAAAGAGCATAAGCAGGCCACTAAGCAGTAATTTTTTTTTCATAATCAAGAATTTTGTGTTAAAATTTATTTAAAAACCAAATTACAACCTCTTTTATAAATATGTTATAATCTTTGTAAATTTTTTATAAAATGTTAAAGAAGAGTATTTTTCCCTATTAACTGTTAATTATTTTAAAAGAAGGCATTTTTTTATGGATAAAACGCTGCATAGCAAATAAAAGATGACAATACTATGAAAGTTGGAACCTGATACTCATTCCTAATTTCATTGCCTTCATTGCATGGCCTTCATTAAAATCTGTTTTCTTTTTTTTTTTAAATTTATGATGCATAATAGTTAACCATTCATTCACTTCGTTCTGTTTTATACCACAATTATATCTGCTTCATGCTTAATAGTGTTCCAGAAGAGGTACGAAGAAGATAATTGGCAGGCATCCGCAAACCATGTATCAAATAATAAGAGCAATATACAAGGCCGCGATAGTTGCTAAAACGATATTTTTTAAAACGTTGGAAGAAAAAAGGATCAATAGTGATTCTAATTTATTACTTGATTTTCAAATATTTATTGGTTTACTGCTATGCTTTCAGATTGAACATTTGTTGCGATGCTTTTTTCGCAGGAAACCATGAAGCAGCAAAAGCGATGACAAGCGCTGTGAAAGCGACGAGGATAAAATCAGTAATTACTAATTTGACGGGAAAATAATCAATTAAAAAAGAGTTTCCCACCAGTTTTATTAAATGAAACTTTATTTGCAAAAATGCAATGATGAGGGCTAAAATAATTCCCGTTGCAGCACCGACAACTGCCAGCAAAATCCCTTCGCTTAAAAATATCTTTTGGATTAGTGATTTATCTGCTCCCATGGATTGCAACACACTGATGTCTTTTCTTTTTTCCAACACAAGCATCGTCAAAGCGCCTACCATATTGAATGCGGCAATAATTAATATTAAAGTAAGCACAGCGAAAATGAACCATTTTTCCAAACGCATCGAATTATACAAACTGGTGTTCTGCTCATACTTTGTAAGTACTTTATATTTATCTCCTAAAGTTTTTTGAAGCGTTTTTGTAAATTCTGCTGACTTATCAGGATTGAATAATGAAATTTCCAAAGCGCTGTACTCATCCGGCTGATAATTCATTTGCTGCTTCATAAAAGGCAGATTCGTTAGCACATATTTATTATCGAAATCCTGCTGAATGGCAAAACTTCCGGATGTCATTGCATTTCCTTCGCTTAATGCAGACAAAGGGTTGGGGTTATCTGAACTGGTTTTTTTGGGAAGAAAAACGGTTATGGGAAAAAGATTCCTATCAGCCTGGATTCCAATCGCACTTTCAATTCCAGCGCCCAAAACCAACTTTGGATTATCCAAAGTCCCAACATTAAAAACACCGTGATACATTTTCTCAGGTACGCCGGAAACTTTGTAATAATTGCTATCTACTCCTTTTAATAAAACTACCGTTTGCTGGTCCCCATTTTGTAATAAAGCCTTTTCTTCCACATCAAAAGAAGTTCCTTTGATACCCGGAATCCGGCGGATTTGATCGAGTTGTGTTTGAGTGAGCGTAAATGTTTTCCCTTTGTCAGGCACCACTTTTACATCTGAATAAAAATTGGAATAAAGAGATTTTACCAGATCTTCAAAACCATTAAAAACACTCAAAACCAAAACCTGGCATAAGGTAGAAAAAGCAATAACGCCCGCCGTTACCCACGAAATAATATTGATGGCATTCGTGCTTTTTTTTGCTTTAAAATATCTCCAGGCAAATTTGAGGTACAAGGAAAAATTATTGAATTATTGAATTATTAAATTATTTGGCCGATTCCTCTTTATCATCTTTTCCAAATGGTTTTGGCTCCTTCTTTATATCATCCAGCAATTTTTCTATTTTAAAAACATAATCCAAAGTGTCATCCAGATAAAAAGTAAGTTGTGGAATACTGCGCAACTGATGACGCATTCTTTTCCCCAATTCACCTCTTATTTCACCACTGCGTTCTTTAAATTTTTCCAGCGCTGCTTCCGGGTCTTTTATCTGGAAAAAACTTAAATAAATTCTGGCTTCATAAAGATCCGGAGTAATTTTTACTGATGAAATGGAAATCATGCCCCCTTCCATCATGTTCAATCCCATCTTCAAAAAAATCTCATTCAATTCTTTTGAAATTTCCGCTGCCACCTGCTTTTGTCTTTTACCTTCTGTCATCTTATATAATTATGGTTCACTGTAAAATTAGTTACTTTGCCGCTATTTCAAATTATTAAGCATTTCAATTGTTTTAATGAAGAGTTTACGGACAATTTTCAGATACGTGCGCAAGTACCCGAAATTAATTTTTACTTATTTCGGATTTAATATTCTTTCTAATCTTTTTTCTGTCATTTCTCTCGGACTGTTAAGTCCTTTTCTATTACTCATTTTCAAAAAACAAAATGTCCTAAATACTGTTTCTCAAAACACCAGTTTTTTAACAAGAATCAATCCTGTCAACCAGTTTAAAGAATGGATTGCTACTGTTGTTCAACAACCTCATGGTGATGTGAAAGCGCTTGGTGTTATCTGCATTTTGATTTTGACTTTTATCATTTTAAAAAATATTTTTTTATACCTCTCCATTTATATTCTCACGCCCATTCGCAACCATATTGTAAATGATATGCGCACAAGCATGTTTAAAAAAATACTGGAATTGCCAATCGGTTATTTTAATGATCAGAAAAAAGGCGACATTATGAGCCGTCTTACCAATGATCTAAGTGATGTGGAAACCTCATCGGTAAATCTGTTGGAATCACTTTTTAGAGAGCCGGTTACCATACTCATATTCCTCGCTTATATGATTGTTTTGAGCCCTCAGCTCACTTTATTTTTGATGATATTACTTCCGGTTGCAGGATTTATTATCGGCCGCATCGGCCGCTCTTTAAAAAAACAAAGTACGATGCTACAGGAAAAGCTGGCTGCTATTCTTTCAACAATTGAAGAAACGCTCAGTGGAATCCGCGTCATCAAAGCATTTAATGCAGAAGAAAAACAATTCAACAAATTCACTGTTGAAAATAATGAATTGCTCCAGATAAAAAATAAAGCAATCAGAAAAAGAGATTCTGCTTCACCGGTAAGTGAAGTTCTGGGAATTACAGCAATTGTTTGTGTTTTGTGGTATGGAGGACGTTTGGTTTTGAATAAAACCTTTCTTGATCCCGGCGATTTTTTTACTTATATTTTAATTTTTTCACAACTTATCCAGCCGTTAAAAAACCTGTCTTCAGCTTCTTACAATATCCGTAAAGGCGCTGCCAGTGTGGAACGTATCGAACATCTCATAAATGAGGACGTGGTAATAAAAGAGATTGCAAACCCCAAAACTCTGGAATCTTTTAATCATTGTATCGAGTTTAAAAATGTTTCATTTTCCTACCAGGATAAAATAATTCTGAATGAAATCAATCTAAAAATTGAAAAAGGAAAAACTGTTGCTTTGGTCGGATCATCCGGCGCCGGAAAAAGTACGCTTGTTGATTTGGTTCCACGTTTTCATGATACGGTAAAAGGAGAACTGCTGATAGATGGAGTGAACATCAAAGACTATTCTTTGCATTCATTGCGAAATCAAATGGGAATCGTAACGCAGGAACCAATTTTATTTAATGATACGATTGCCAATAATATTTCTCTTGGAATGGAACACGCAACGAAAGAAGAAATAATTACTGCTGCAAAAATTGCGAATGCCAACCAGTTTATTTTGCAAAAAGAAAATGGATACGATACATCCATCGGCGAACGTGGAAATAAACTGAGCGGCGGCGAAAAACAACGCGTTACCATTGCAAGAGCCGTTCTAAAAAATCCGCCGATTTTAATTCTCGACGAAGCCACGTCCTCATTGGATACAGAAAGTGAAAAACTGGTGCAGGATGCGATAAATAATTTAATGAACAACCGCACAAGTATCGTAATCGCGCATCGGCTCAGCACCATTCGCCATGCAGATGAAATTATTGTTT
>DATILZ010000145.1:0-1586 GCA_035475995.1 Hanamia sp.
AACTGCGTGGCTGTTAATTGTATAATCAAATCCCGCATTTATGCCGATAGATTTTTCGGGAGAAAGCTCATAAGGATGGAGGTAAGGATTGATATTGATATCCGGATTTATCTGTCCTGTTTTCTGTAACATTTGCAAACCATGTCCCAATTCATGCGCCCCTAAAATGGTATAACCGATAAGAGAATTAGAAAAATTTAAAAATTGCTGCCTGAAATCAGGAGCTTTAAAACCGGCGCCAATACTACCTTTCAGAATAAAATTCGATTTTATTTTGTAAGCAACTGCCAATTTAGGACTTAGTTGCGCAGGATACAAAGAATTCTTATCAAAACGGGCTCCCATAATAATATTAGTTTTGCCTTTCCATTGAATTTGTTTTTGAACAAAAGCGTACCATGCATTCAATTCTTTATACGAACTGTATCTTGTAGAATTTACTGTTTCAAAATTATAACCAGCTCCGGCCACAAACAAGGCAGCCGGATCTTTTCCTACATTCACCTGGATTTCAGGACGCAAAAGAAAATCTGTTAATTGAATTTTTTCGTACAAAGAATCATTCTTTTTTAAATAAACCGCGGCATTATTGCTGTAAGAAGTAGTGTAAACAGAAGCGGTATAATTGAATGCAGTATTCACTTTGTGGTCAAAACGGGCGAATAAACTTCCATCCGTTTCTGAGGTAGTTCCTTTTACAATTTCCGGCTCTGATTGCGGGTAAATCAGGTAATTATTAAATTGCTTTTCAGAAAAATATCTTCCTGATAAAGTCAGTTTATTTTTATCACTGATATTATAAGTAAGCTTTGCGCTTGCAGAGTAATCTATGAACGGGTCAATGGTTTTTCCATAAATATTTTTATCAAGATCATAGCCATCACTGCTGTAGCGGTTCAAAAAAAGTTCAAGCGCGGTTTTCTTTTCTATTATGGTTCCTGCAACTGTTAATCCAAGGGTATTATTTGTGGCATAATGTGTCTGAAGGTTTAAAGAATTTTTTACCGGATTTTCTGTAATGATATTAATCACGCCGGCCAAAGCATCTGAGCCATACAAACAGGTAGCAGGGCCACGAATAATTTCAATCTGTTTTATGTTTCCAACAGCGATTCTTCCAAGATTTAGAATACCGGCATTGCGCCCGATAAGCGGTTCGCCATTTACCAGGATCAACGTATAAGCCGGGTCTAATCCCTGCATCTGAATACCATCACCAAATGGATTTGGATATCCCTGTAACGCAGTGCCTAATGGATTGTTCGCAATTACTAACCCGGTTTGCATTTGCAAAATATCTATCAGTTTTTGAGAACCGGAAAACCGGATATTTTTTGCAGAAATAACCTGGATAGGGAGGGGAATATTCGACACTTTATTTTCTGTCCGCGTTGCAGTCACCACTACTTCGTCCAATACTCTTGCCAAAGAATCTGTTTTCATTTGCGCTGAAGCAGAATGGTCAAAAATTACAAGGACAAGAACGATATATCGTAACTTTTTTAGCATCTCATTCGTACAAAAGTGCTTCACTTCCCGTTAATTTTTATCATTATACTGTCAAAAGGATTGTTACTCAAAATGCT
>DATILZ010000146.1:0-8743 GCA_035475995.1 Hanamia sp.
AAGATTGTCCTATGGAAAAACAGGTAACCAGGCAATTGGCGTAAATCAAACGGCAACTTTAGATAATTCAGTACGTTATCCATTCGAAGGTATATCTACAATTGGTGTTGTGGCAAGTACTTTGGGAAATGCAAACCTTCACTGGGAAAGTACTGAAGGATTTAATGCAGGAATAGATTTTTCTGTTATTAAGAACAGGATCACCGGTAGCATAGATGTATATCATACCAGAACCTCAGATATTTTATTAAAGCGAAATCTGCCGACTATTACAGGCTATAATTCTGTATGGGATAATTTAGGTATTACTGCAAACAAAGGGATTGAAGTGACCTTGAACACAAAAAATATTAATGGCAGGAATTTCAAATGGGAAAGCCTGATTGCTTTTTCTGCGAATCAAAACAAGATTGTTGATCTGTACGGTGATAAGAAAAGCGATATTGGTAATCGTTGGTTTATTGATCATCCAATCAGTGTAATTTATGATTATAAATTATTAGGAGTTTGGCAAACCGGAGAAGATGCTTCAAAAGTTGATCCCGGAGCAAAACCCGGCGATTTAAAATTTGCCGATATCAATGGCGATGGAAAAATTACTCCTGATAAAGATAAAGTGATCCTTGGCCAAACCGCACCAAAGTGGATCGGTAGTTTTACCAACACATTTAATTACAAAAACTGGCATCTGAATATTTTTATTCAAACGGCACAAGGAATGTTAAAAAACAATCCTGATTTAAATTATGTGGACGAAAGTGGCCGTAGGAATACACCCGAAGAGATCGGTTACTGGACTCCAACAAATAAAAATAACACGCGGCCTGCATTGTCTTATACCAATACCAGAGGATATGGCTACCCATCAGATGCGAGTTATACCAGGATAAAGGATGTTACATTAAGCTATATTTTCTCTGGAAATATTTTAGATAAAATAAAGCTCGGTAGTTTGACTCTTTATGTGAGTGGCAGAAACCTTTACACCTTTACAAAGTGGATCGGATGGGATCCCGAAAATGATTATTCTATGCGTGGATCGGGAAATTGGACAAACAATTATCCTGTTGTTAGGTCCGTGGTATTTGGTGCTAATATTTCACTTCGTTAAGAACATTTAAAACAAAAATCATGAAAAAGTTTATAAAGATATTTTTTGCAATATGCTTGATTTTGCTGGTAGTATCTTCCTGCAAAAAAAGTTTTCTCCAGGAAAAGATCTATTCAAATTATGCTCCTGAAACGCTTACTGATTCTTTGGGCTTTGAAGCATCAATAACCGGGTTAAGCAATTTGTTAAGTACCTGGTTTACGTTGGATAGCCACCAGGGTTTTATTGATGCATGGCAGGTTGGTACAGATGTGGCATTTGCTACTGCTGCGGAAGGAGCTGAAGTTCCTTTTTACAATTATAGTACTTTAGACCCTACAAATTTTGTGGGTTCTTTTACCTGGACATGGGCTTATCAAATGATAAATAATGCTAACAATATTATTACCAATGTTGAGAAGCCGGATATCGTGATGGGACAAGCCAATAAAAATAGTATTGATGCAGAAGCGAAATTTTACAGGGCTTATGCTTATAACATTTTAGCTACGCTTTTTGGGAAAGTACCCATTATAACACAACCATTAGCTGCTCCAAAAACAGATTTTGTGCGCTCTTCATTGGATAGTGTAAATAATTTAATAGTTAATGATCTTATATTTTCGGCTGCAAATCTTCCTGACATTGATAATGTAAAATCGAATTCGAAAGGCAAAATGTATGAGCGCCCGAATAATGCGATGGCACAACAATTATTAGCAATCGTATATTTAAGAATTGGCAAACCTGATCTGGCGGAAGCACAATGTAATGCGATTATCAATAGTGGTAAATTTAAACTGATAACACAACGTTATGGGGTAAAAGCCGGCAAGCCCGGTGATCCTTATTCAGATATGTTTGTGTATGGTAACCAACGCAGGAATCAGGGAAATACAGAAGCGATATGGATATTAGAACAGGAAAATCCCAATACGGTTGTAGGCGGAATAACTCAAAATGCACAACAGCGCCGCAATTGGGGGGCAGCTTATTATTCAGTGCCGGGAATGAAAATATGTGATTCTCTTGGCGGCAGAGGTATTTCGCGTATGCGTTTAAGCAATTGGGTATTATATGGATTATATGCTGATGGCGATATGCGTAATTCAGAGTATAATCTTCGCAGGCATTTTTATTATAATGATCCTGCTCCTGCTTATGCTTCTAAATATGGACACCCTGTTCCTTTTGATGGTTCTATAGATACCATTCGTTTTATTGCTCCTCACATCACCAAATGGTACCAGTTTGATCCAAATGATGAATTTGGATATGCCATGATCAAAGATTTTGTTTTGATGCGTTTGGGAGAAACGTATTTGTTATTGGCAGAATCGCAGCTAAAACAAGGTAAACTGGATGAAGCCGCATCGAGTGTCAATGTATTACGCCAAAGAGCTTTTCCGGATTATCCACTACATGGACAAGTGCATGCTTCTGATATGACTATGAATTTTATACTGGATGAAAGAGTACGTGAATTAATTGGTGAAGAAAACAGGCGTATGGTACTGATGCGTACAAACACTCTGGTAGATCGTGCAATAAAATTGAATTCAAACAGTGTGCAAAATCCATTGAATGGTCTTACTGATAAAAATCTTTTATTGCCAATTCCACAATCAGAAATTGATCTAAATAAAGATGCAAAACTTGATCAGAATCCGGGTTATTAATTAAAGAAAGCGACTGGGAAATAGATACATTCAAATTTTTATTTCCCAGTCATTTATTTTCTTGTCCTTATTAGTATTTATGGTTTTGGCAGAATTTTATTAAAATAGTCAAAATGTAGAATAAGAATCTACGATATTTATTTGTTTACTATGGAATATATTTGACTTGGACAATAATTGAAATTTAAAAATCCGGAGCTTTTATAAATTACCTGATTTAAATGAATCGATTTGTATATTTCCTGTTTTTTTGCATATTACACAATGCAGTTTTTTCACAAAAAGTAAAAATCTCGCAGGTAGGATTTGGATGGGCAAATAATTCGATAAATACTGTAGTGTTTAGAAAAAATTCATTAGTTACTTTTCGAGACACTCAATACATTTCTTACTATAATAATGAGGGCTTTGTTGTTTTGGGTAAAAGAAAAGCCGGCTCTGAAAAGTGGCAGTTAAAGAGAACGGATTGTAAAGGAAATATGAACGATGCACACAATACAATAAGTATAATGATCGATGGTGCTGGGTATCTTCATATCTGTTGGGATCAACACAATAACAAATTAAATTATAGCCGTGGCATTCAACCCGGTTCATTAGAATTAAGCCATAAAATGCAAATGACTGGTAAACTCGAAAGCAGTGTAAGCTATCCTGAATTTTATAAATTGACTAATGGAAATCTATTGTTTTTTTATAGAGATGGCGGCTCCGGACGCGGGAACCTTGTTGTCAATTATTATGATATAAAAACGCAGCGATGGTCGCAGCTTCATAGTAATCTAATCGATGGTGAGGGAATGCGAAATGCTTACTGGCAGGCATGTACCGACGTTAAAGGAACAATTCATATCTCCTGGGTCTGGCGTGAAACACCTGATGTAGCAAGCAATCATGATATGTGTTATGCAAAATCTACTGATGGAGGAAAAACCTGGGAAAAATCGACGGGCGAAAAATATCGGTTACCAATTACTCTTGCCTCAGCAGAATACGTCATTAAAATTCCTGTAAACAGTGAATTGATTAATCAAACTTCCATGAGCGCTGATGATGAAGGGAATCCTTTTATAGCGACTTATTGGAGAGATTCCAACAGAACTGTTCCTCAATATCATATAGTATATAACAGTGGGAAAGAATGGAATTCCATTTCACTTAATTTTCGAAGCACTGCATTTTCTCTGAGCGGTTTTGGTTCCAAAAGAATCCCAATTGCCCGACCACAGATTATGGTAAAAGGATCACGGGACAAAGCTTCAGTGCTGCTTGTTTTCAGAGATGAAGAAAGAGGTTCTAAAATTTCTGTTGCACAAATTGATGAAATAAAAAGAAGCAAGTGGAAAATTGCAGATCTTACTTCCACGTCTGTTGGTTACTGGGAACCAACTTACGATACTGAACTCTGGAAGAATACACACATACTCAATCTCTTTTTAGAAAAAGTAGAACAAGTAGATGCAGAAGGAATTGCAGACATTCCGTCTCAATCAGTGCAGGTACTGCAATGGAAGCCAAAGTTTTGAGGAACTAAAAAACCAGTAATTAAAATATTTTTAAAAGCATGATGATAATGCAAATAGAAAAAATCGTTTTTTTTATAGCTCTTATACTTTATTCATTCCATCTCACTGCACAATCCGGATCTTCTGTACCGATACAAAAGATTGATGGTTACAAGCTTGTTTGGTCTGATGAATTTAATGAAGAAGGTTCGCCCGATACTACCAACTGGCATTTTGAAAATGGATTTGTTCGCAATGAAGAATCACAGTGGTATCAGTACGAAAATGCCTGGTGTGAAAATGGTAAACTGATCATCGAAGCACGTAGGGAAACAAGGCCAAATCCAAACTATTTTCCGGGAAGCAAGGACTGGCGAAAGCAAAGAAAAAATATTGAATATACCTCATCCAGTATCAATACTTCAGGCAAACATAGCTGGAAGTATGGCCGTTTTATCATGCGTGCAAGAATCGATATCAGCCGGGGAATGTGGCCAGCGTGGTGGACATTAGGGATCAACGGTACATGGCCTTCAAACGGAGAAATTGATATTATGGAATATTATTCCAAAAAACTATTGGCTAATATTGCGTGTGGAACAGGTACGTCATTTAAGCCGGAATGGTTTTCCAAAACCAGGGAAATTGACTCTTTCGATGGAAGCAAATGGAGTTCTGAATTTCACACCTGGCGTATGGACTGGGATGAGAAATCGATTGCACTTTTTGTAGATGATTCTTTAATGAATAAGGTAGAATTAAGTAAGTTGGTTAATAAAGATGGAACCGGAATAAATCCTTTTAAACAACCGCATTATATGCTTCTGAATCTTGCAATAGGCGGTAAAAATGGTGGCGATCCGGCTTTGACAAAATTTCCCAAAAGATTTGAAGTGGATTATGTAAGGGTCTATCAGAGGGAACAACAAATGACGGAAACGGAGTAAGGTTTAAACTGATTAAACATATTTTTAAAAAAAATCAATAGAATTTTCTCTCAAAAACGATTCTGTAAAATGAAAAAAAATTTCACGCGACCAATTTCACTTTTTGCGTTATTTGTTGCTTTACTGGCCCACAGAGCAGTTTGCCAAAACCTGATTACGAATGTATCTAATCGGCAAACCACTTCTCTGAATGGCACCTGGAATTACATTGTTGACCCATACGAAACCGGGTATTACAATTACCGTCATCAACCTTATGATCAGGTTGATGTAAAATCAACTTCTGCTTTTTATAATAATTATCATACAACGGACAAATCACAATTAGTTGAGTACGATTTTGATAAATCACCTGCTATGTATATTCCGGGTGACTGGAATTCGCAAAAAGAAAATTTATTTTATTATGAAGGAAATATCTGGTTTAAGCGTTCTTTTGATTACGCTTTAAGCAATAAAAGCAATCGCTTATTCTTATATTTTGGAGCAGTAAATTATAAAGCAGAAGTTTATCTGAATGGTAAAAAACTGGGTGTACATGAAGGTGGATTTACACCATTTAGTTTTGAGATCACCAATGTTATTAAGCCAAAAGACAACTACCTGGTAGTGAAAGCAGATAACACTCGCCACAAAGATGCAGTTCCGACGGATAATACTGATTGGTGGAACTATGGCGGCATTACCAGGAGCGTAACATTAATAGAAGAACCTGCTACTTTTATTGAAGATTATTGTGTTCAGTTAAAAAAAGGTAACTTAAATACCATTGCAGGATTTGTAAAACTAAATAATGCAAAAGAAGGAGAAAAAGTAACGGTCTCCATTCCCGAACTAAAAATAGAACGCGTCGTAACTATTGATACCAGCGGATTTGGGTCTTTTGAGATTAATTCCAAAAATATAAAATACTGGTCGCCGCAATCCCCTAAGTTGTACGAGGTTTTTATAAAGTCAAAAGATGAAACTTTAAAAGATCAAATTGGTTTTAGAACGATTGAGACATCAGGAGCAAATATTCTTTTGAATGGTAAACCTGTTTTTTTAAAAGGTATTTCTATTCATGAAGAAAATCCGATGCGGGGAGGAAGGGCGTATAATGATGCAGATGCTTTGATTTTATTAAACTGGGCAAAAGAACTGGGATGCAATTATGTACGCCTTGCACATTATGTGCATAATGAGCATACGATCCGCATGGCCGATAAAATAGGAATGATGGTTTGGGAAGAAACGCCGGTTTACTGGACAATTGATTTTGCAAATCCTGCGACTTTGGCGAATGCCGAAAATCAATTGCGGGAAGGAATTACCAGAGATAAAAACCGTGCAGCGATCATTATCTGGTCGGTTGCCAATGAAACGCCTGTGTCCACGGTTCGTGATTCATTTTTGATCAAAATGATTCATTATGCAAAATCGCTTGATACCACCAGGATCATTAGTGCGGCTCTTGAAGTGCATCATGATGCTGCAAAGCCCGGCGTGAATATCATTAATGATCCACTTGGTAATTACCTGGATATTGTGGCTTTTAATCAATACACCGGATGGTATGGAGGATCTTTGGAAAATGCACCCAATTCCAAATGGGAAATTGATTTTAATAAGCCGGTAATTGTTTCAGAATTTGGAGGAGGAGCGTTGCAGGGAATGCATGGAAGTAAAGATCAGCGCTGGACGGAAGAATACCAGGCATATTTGTATGAGCAAAATCTGAAAATGATAGAAAAGATTCCAAACATAAGAGGGATGAGCCCGTGGATACTAGCTGATTTCCGTTCGCCAAGGCGGCTGCTTCCCGTTATTCAGGATGGCTGGAACAGGAAAGGCCTGATCTCGAACAGGGGATTAAAAAAGATGGCCTTTTTTACCTTGCAGAATTTTTATCAGAAAATAACTGAAACAAAAAATCAATAACAGTAAACGAAGAAATAAGTGAGAATTACGTTTTTGTAAATCCATATAAATCCGGCAAAAACCGTGGCAATCAAATAAAATAACAAAAACATGCAAAGAAGAAATTTTCTTAAATGGTCATCGCTGTTGAGTGTTTCCGGATTAATTCCTGCAAAAAATCTCTTGGCAAAAACGGATGCTATTCCTGATGATAATAAATTGCTCAAAGGAAATGATCGCGTATATTGGGTTCATTTGTTGGATAAAATTGCAACTCCTGTTCTCAGCAATATGAGCAAAGGAGAATTGAAAAAAAATATGGAAGTGGAATTCAGTCCGACATGGGATAACAGGGATAAAAATGTTGCCTACATGGAAGCGTTTGGGCGTTTAATAGCCGGCGTTGCTCCATTTATTTCTTTGCCTGATGATAATAGTGATGAAAGTAAAATAAGACAAAGACTTCGTCTGCAAATACAGCAAAGCCTCGTTCATGCCGTAAATCCCGCAAGTCCTGATTATTTATATTGGTCGCCAAAATCTTCGCAGCCCCTGGTAGATGCAGCTTATATTGCACAGGCTTTCCTGACGGCGCCCGGCATATTATGGCAACCCTTAGATGCAACTACCAAACAGCGTTTTATAAATGAATTTAAAAACCTTCGCAACATAAAACCTTTTGAGAGCAACTGGCTTTTATTTGCAGCAATGATAGAAACATTTTTATTGAGCATCGGTGAAGAAATAGATGCGCCAAGAATTGATACTGCAATTGACAAAATAAATAAATGGTATGTAGGCGATGGCTGGTATGGCGATGGACCACACTTTCATTTTGATCATTACAATGGGTATGTTATTCATCCGATGATGACACAAGTGTTAAAAATAAATGTGCAAAAAGGAAGACGTGATCAAACAGAATATGAGATCGCTTACAAAAGAATGCAGCGTTACGCTTCATTCCAGGAAAGATATATTTCGCCGGAAGGAACGTACATCGTTGTTGGTCGTTCATCCACTTATCGTGTTGGTGCTTTCTGGCCTTTGGCAAAACTGGCTTTGGAAAATTCGTTGCCGGAAGATATCAATCCGGCACAGGTCCGGTGCGCGCTAACGGCGGTAATGAAACGAATATTTATTCCTGATACCTTTACAAAAGGTGATTGGCTCACACTTGGCCTGGTGGGCAGTAAACAAACAAATATTGCAGATTCATATTCTAACACCGGAAGTATGTATCTTACTTCCCTGGCATTTTTACCTTTGGGATTGCCTGCAGATCATCAATTCTGGAGCGGCCCTTTTACAGACTGGACAGAGCGAAAAGCATGGAGCGGTAAGGCTTTTGCGAAAGATTATGCGGTGAATTATTGAATTAAGAATTTAAAAGCATTAGCCGTCAATGAAATATTTTAGCATTGGCAGCAGGAATGAGAAATAGCTTGCTAATGAAAATAAAATAAAACTATAATTATGAAATCAAATTTTGAAAGCCGCTATGCGGTAAGCCCACAGGAAACAAAGCGAATGACAACCGAAGAATTGCGGAAAAACTTTTTAATAGAAAATATTTTTGAAGCAGATAAAGTGAATCTTTGTTTAACGCATTATGACCGTTAT
>DATILZ010000147.1:0-4368 GCA_035475995.1 Hanamia sp.
TCAATAAAAGCAGCAAAATTCGGAAATAAAATCGAGCTGTGTGAACTGCTAAAAACATAAATAAAATGGCCATAAAAATAACAGATGAATGTATTAATTGTGGGGCATGCGAGCCGGAATGTCCAAACAATGCAATCTATGAAGGTGGAGTGGAATGGGCGATAGAAGATGGAACAACCGTAAAAGGAGAAGTAATGCTGATGGACGGAAGTATGATGGATGCTACCCAAAGAAACTCACCCGTTGCTATAGATACTTATTATATTGTTCCCGATAAATGTACCGAATGCCAGGGCTTCCATGAGGAACCGCAATGCGCAGCTGTTTGCCCGGTAGACTGTTGCATACCGGATGAAATGTACCAGGAAACAGTTGAGGAATTGTTGGCAAAAAAGGATAAATTGCATGTATAATTTCTAAAAAGGTGTAACAACCTGTTAAACGCAGGTGATATTTCCTGCTCAACGGCGAAGGTATTTTGAGATACTTTCGCCTTTTTTTTAAATGATCATTTATGAAAGTTGAAAAAAATATTTCCGTTTTTGTTACATTGTTTTTAATAAGTGCGTTTACTTTTTTTTCGTGTGATGTAAAAAAAGAAACTACACAACAGTCATCCATACACGAAATTCTCAATGCGGATATTTCTTTCTCTGATATGAGCCGGCAAATAGGAATGAAAAAAGCCTTTCTTCAATATATAGATAACGAAGGAGTTTTGTTAAGGCCAGGTCATCTGCCGATGGCAGGTGCAGAGGCAATTGATTTTTTAAGCCAGCTAAGTGATACTTCTTATACATTAACCTGGCAACCGATGAAAGCCGAAATTTCAAAATCGGGTGACCTTGGTTTTACTTATGGCGTGTATCAATTAAGCATCAAAGATTCTATCTATAAAGGCACTTATGTGAGCATTTGGAAAAAGCAAAATGATGGTTCATGGAAGTTTGTATTGGATAGTGGAAATGAAGGCATTCATTAGAAAATGAGGTTAGATACTTTTCTCATTTACTGATGTGCTAATGTGTTAATGTGAAAATGCATCAGGTGCTGATTTTCGGATTCTCACGAAAATAGAATTCTATGATATTTATTCGTTTACTATAAAACAATTTGTGAAACTGCTAATTCACAAACTGATGATCCAATCCACGAAAATCAACGGGAACTAATTTACTTACGCCAGGTTCCTGCATTGTAACACCATAAATCACATCTACAGAAGCCATCGTCATTTTGTTGTGCGTTACAATAATAAATTGAGATTCTTTGCTGAACTTGCGGATCATTTGTGTAAATTTTCCAACATTTGCATCGTCAAGCGGCGCATCTACTTCATCCAAAATACAGAAAGGTGCTGGTTTTATCAGGTAAATGGAAAATAATAAAGCAGTTGCAGTAAGCGTTTTTTCACCACCACTTAATTGAGTAATACTGGTTGGCCTTTTCCCTTTTGGTTTGGCCACAATATCAATTCCTGTTTCAGCAAGATTATCCGGATCGCTCAAAACCATATCGGCAGTATCATCGTCAGTAAACAAAGCTTTAAACACATTTTGAAAATTATCCCTCACCTGGTTGAATGTATCTAAAAACTTTTGATTGGCGGTAGTTTCCACTTCCTGGATGGTTTGCAATAACGATTCTTTAGCCGTTACCAGGTCGTTTTTTTGTTCTTTTATAAAATCAAAACGCTTTTTCATTTCTGTAAAAGCTTCTATTGCAGTTGGATTTATTTCCCCCATATTTTCCATGCGCTTTTTCATCCGGTCGCACTTTTCCTGAAGCTCTTCTAATGGCGTTTCTGAATTTCTTTCTTCATCCAGAATTGCATCCAGATCCACTTTAAATTCCACACTTAATCTTTCTTTCATTCCGGCCAAATGAAGTTTCAACTCATTCAGTTTATCTTTTATTTCATTTAATAAATGATCGGTTTGCTCTTTACTTTTTTGTTTTTGCCTTAGCACGCTTTCTTTTTCATTCAAATCATTTCGCAGGTTATAATAAGCCTGATCCGCTTCATTTAATTTCTTTTCTTCCACATCTTTATTTTTCAATAAAGAGACAACTTCCATTTCCAGAGTTTTTAATTCTCCGGAAGTAACAGAAATATTTTCTGAAGAATCTTTTAATTGAGCGTTGCTGTTTGTGATTTGAGTGTTCAAATCGGTAAACTGCCGGTTCTTAAATTCCAGTTCCTGGCTTATAGAGTTTACTTTACTTTGTTGACGGGTTAATTGTAAATTATGATCATTGAATAACCGGTTTGCTTCAGTAAACTCCTGCTCTGCTTTTGAAAATTCGTCACCGGCAAATTTCATTTTTCCGTCGTGTTGAGATACTTGCTCTATCAATGTTTCCAGTTGAGTGCGGGTATCTTCAATATCCTCCTGGTTCTGTTCCAGTTGCTGTCTCATATCTTCTATCCGGTTTTCTGAAACAGTGTTCTGATGAAGAATATTTTCTATTTTATTTTGAATAGAATAAGTCTGGTTGGTCAGTTCATTGATCGTTTGCTGGGTTTGTTGAATCGCATTTTCTTTCAACTGCTGATTAAATGCAATTACCTCATTTGATTTTTGAGTGATCACATTCTTCAGCTGAGCCACTTTCTCTTTTTGAACAAGAATTTTTTCTGCTAATTTTTCTAAATTTTTTGCCCGGCCGATTTTTTTTCCTTCAAACAAACCAACACTTCCACCGCTTAAAGAATATTTTCCCTTTACGTACTTCCCCGTTTTTTCCAACACTACATGACCGTTACTGTTTGCAAGCGCTTCATCATTTTCTGCAATAAAAACATTGTGCAAAAGATAGCCGGCAAGGTTCCGGTATTTTTCATCAATCTCTATTACATTTAATGCAGGAATGGTATTCGTAATTGATTGAATAACGGTACTATCCTCTTTTGAATTTAGCTGATCCAGCAAAAAGAAATTCGCCTTTCCTTTTTTGTTTTGATCCAATAATTGAACGGCAGTTAAACCTTCATTCAAATTATCCACCACGTAATAATTGAGGTAAGGTTCCAATACATTTTCAACCGCAGTACGGTATTCTTCTTTTACATAAATAATATCCGAAAGAATTGGTGCGTTAAAATTCCAGCCCTTATTATTATGCAAAAACTTTACACTTTCCGGATAGCCTTCCATTTTATCGATCAGGCTTTTCAACAAGTCGTGCTCATTTTGTTTTGCATCAAGAATACGGTTTTCTTCTGCCAGTTCAGAACGCAATTTCTCAAGCGCAGCTTGTGTTTCAAGAATTTGCTCTTTGGTAAATTCATTATGTTTTTTTAATTCTTCGAGCAGGTTTTTCTTCTCATTCAATTCCGATTCTTTTTCTTTTTTATCTTTTTCAAGATTAGCCAGATTATCGGTTCTTTGTTTTTGTTCCTCTTCTATTTGTGCAATAGATCTTTGCAAATTAAAAATAGAGGTATCAGCAACAGCTACTTTTTTTTCTGCATCAAAGTGATTTCTTTGTAACTGCATTTGTGTCTGTCGTAGTGCATCAATTGCGGTTCTTTTTACATCATAGATATTTCTTTTTTCTTCCGCATCCTTTTTTAAATTTTCCAGGTTTTGTTTGTGCTCAACCAGTTTATTTTCTTCATCAGAAATCTGCAGCTTTGAAAATTCAATGCTTTCTTCGATTCCTTTCAACTGCCCTTCTGCTTTCGATAAAAAATCTATTAAATTATTTTCTCTTTCACGCAGATATTGCAAACGCTGAACACTCAGATTCTTTTTATTTTCCCTTTCACGAACTACATTATTAATATCATTAAAAGCGTGTTGTTGTTGCTGAAGCAAAATTTCCTTTTCAATCATTGCAGCTTTTTCTTTTTGAAGAGCTGCTTCTTCAGTCGCAATTTGCGCTTCCAGTTCTATGCGCTTATCTGTTTCTGATTTTTGCTGTTCATTTAATTCTTTATAAGTGATATTGAATCCTTCCAGTGCAGCTTTCGCCAGTTCGACACTCAGTTCACGATAATCTTTTTTTATTTCAAAATATTTCTCTGCTTTTTTTGCCTGGCTCTCTAAAGTTTTTAATTGATTATTGATTTCAAAAAGCAGATCTTCTATCCGAGCAAGATCCTGTTCTGTAGAATCCAGTTTTAATTTTGCTTCCCGCTTCCGGGTTTTATAAATAGATATTCCGGCAGCCTGCTCCAGCATTCGGCGGCGGCTGTTTTCTTTATCTTTAATAATATCATCCACCATTCCGAGCTCAATAATCGCATAACTATCGGTGCTGATTCCGGTATCCATAAAAAGATTATGAATATCTTTCAAACGGCAACTGACATCATTCAGGCGATATTCGCTTTCGCCATTTTTATAGTATTTGCGCGTAACG
>DATILZ010000148.1:0-9328 GCA_035475995.1 Hanamia sp.
ATTCAGAATAAGGAAAACTGCTTCCGACCATCAAAAGTGTATCACATTCCATCATCATTTTCCAGCTTGGTTCGGTTCCCAATAATCCTATCGCACCTGTTACATAAGGAATATCATCAGGAACAGCGGCTTTACCCAAAAGTGCCTTTGCCACACCCGCTCCCAATAATTCAGCAACCTCTATTATTTCTTCACCTGCATCCAGCGCACCGGCGCCGACTAGCATCGCAACTTTCTTTCCATCATTTAATAACTCTGCCGTTCTTTTTAATTCGGATTGTGGGGGAACAATTCTGATATCGGGAAAACCAATTCCAGTATGAATAGCACCATGCATTCGCGGTGGTTCTTCAGCATCTAGTTGCTGAACATCATTTGGAATAATGATGGCGGTAACCGTCCTTTCTCCTTTTGCAATACGGATCGCACGATCAATTAACTGCCGCATTTGCATTGGAACAGTTACAGTATGAACATATTCTTTTGCTACATCTTTAAATAAACTTTGCAAATCTACTTCCTGCTGAAAGCTACCGCCCAAAGCCATCCGCGCTGATTGTCCAACAATCGCGACAACAGATTGATGATCCATTTTTGCATCATAAAGTCCGTTTAGAAGATGAATAGCACCGGGGCCGGAAGTGGCCAGGCAAACACCAACTTCGCCGGTAAATTTTGAATGTCCGCAAGCCATGAAAGCTGCATCTTCTTCATGTCGTACCTGTATAAAATCGATTTTGTCTTTTGCGCGATCCAAAGCTCCAATAATGCCATTGATTCCATCGCCGGGAAAACCAAAAATGCGGGTAATTCCCCAGTCTAACAATCGTTCGAGTAAAAAATCACTTACTTGTTTGGCCATAAAAAAACTTTTAAATAGTGAGTAGAAAAATTAAAAAGAAATCATTGTATGAGAACAATGCAAAGAAGATTTGCAGGTTTCTTTAATGCCAATGCTGCCTCAAAGACTGTGCCTATGCAAAACAGGAAAGATTGATAGAGGATGCTAAAGTTCTTCTTTTAAAGAGATTAACTGAAATTCTTAATGGATATTTTTATCAAAAAAGTATAATAACAATTTATCAAAAAATTAAAGCCAGTTAGTAATTTTTGCCTTTTCAAAAAAATAAGAAACGGTCATCTTTCGCCACACAAAATAATGAAGCGGCAAAAGCATTCATCATTTTTTTTGATGCCATCAAAGAATTTGCAGTAAACAAATAAATAACTGCATTTCTTTATTTTCTTTTTTGAAAGAATTAAAATGGCAAACTTTTGCTGAAAGGTCTGTTTTTTATTTCAAAAGTATTTACAGTAAAAGCACAAATATTCAGGATTTTTAAACTTATGAAAAGGAAGCATTTTTATTTAATAGAAATTTTTCAAAATAAAATTTCTGATATCAAGCGCTTTTTGATAGGCATTTTTTGCATCCTCAATTGTTAAATCTCCAACATATCCGGATAACAAGGGATAACAGAATAATTACTCAAACTGATGGCTTTTGATAAAATGTCATTAAAAAGAGGATTTATTCCGGAGGATAATTTTACTAATAATTCAAGATCGAGTGTTTTAGGAACCAGGATGCTTTTTGTAATCAAATATGCTTTCAGATATTTTTCAACTGCCTGTTGCGCATGAAAACAACAAATTGTGGGAGGTGCATCATTTAAGGTAAGGAGATGTTTAATAACATAAAGGTCTTCCTCAGCTTTTTGAACCATCTTTCAAATTCTTTCATATAAAAGCTTTCCTGTTTTAATGGCCTCTTTTCCAATATTGAGTACATCCTTCATCCCTGATTTTAATTCATCAGGAGTATAAACAATAATATCCATCCCTACATAAGGATAAGTTTTTATGGCTTCTCTCACCTGAATATGGCGTTCTGATTTTTTTTTGTAGTATTTTTTATAATAAATAAATCAATATCACTGTCTTCGGTAGCAGTATTATTTGCATAAGAGCCGAATAAGTAAACTTTTTCCGGTTCATATTCAGCTACTATTTCACTTACAAAAATTTGTATTTCGTTGATTGTTACCATTCATTCAAAGTTAAAAGATAAAGATACAAGAGTTGGTTTAATTTTTCTAATGAATAACTATCGGCCTTTTAGTTTTTGTTAATAACATTTTTTCTTCCCTTAATTTCATCACTTTCGATTATTTTTGGCGCCCACACATTATACTTACATGCCATTAGACAAATCCATTAAAACAGTTTTAATTATAGGCTCAGGCCCAATTGTTATTGGACAAGCCTGTGAATTTGATTATTCAGGAACCCAGGCTGCACGTAGCTTACGCGAAGAAGGAATCAAAGTTATTCTGATAAATAGTAATCCTGCCACGATAATGACCGACCCAATGATGGCGGATAAAGTTTATTTGCTCCCGTTAAATACCGAAAGCATTGAACAAATTATAGAGGAAACTGAAGCGGAAGGTTTGCATATTGATGCTGTATTGGCTACCATGGGCGGACAAACAGCGCTCAATCTTGCAAAAGAAGCGGACGAAATGGGCATTTGGGAAAAAAACAATATCCGGCTGATTGGTGTAGATATTAAAGCGATCGACAAAGCTGAAGATCGTGAAAAATTTCGTGAATGGATGGTGGAAATGAAAATTCCTGTTGCACCGGCTAAAATTGCCAATTCTTTTTTGGAAGGAAAAGAAATCGCCCAGGAAATTGGATTTCCTTTGGTAATCCGGCCTTCATACACGTTGGGTGGAACTGGCGGTAGCATTGTATTTGACAAAGCGCATTTAGATGAAGCGCTTAACCGCGGTTTGACCACTTCACCCGTTCATGAAGTGTTGGTAGAAAAAGGAATGATGGGTTGGAAAGAATTTGAACTGGAGTTGCTACGCGATGATAATGACAATGTTGTGATTATCTGCACAGTTGAAAATTTTGATCCGATGGGCGTTCATACCGGAGATTCGATTACCGTTGCTCCAGCCATGACTTTGAGCGATACAGCTTATCAGAAAATGAGAAATACCGCCATCGCTATGATGAGAAATTTGGGAAATTTTGCCGGCGGCTGTAATGTTCAATTTGCATTGGAGCCTCATACAGAGGATATTATTGCGATAGAAATAAATCCCCGTGTAAGCAGATCGTCTGCTTTGGCCAGTAAGGCGACTGGTTATCCGATTGCAAAAATTGCAGCCAAACTTGCTGTAGGCTTTACGCTGGATGAATTGAAAAATCAAATTACTAAAACAACTTCCGCTTATTTTGAACCGGCTTTGGATTATGTAATTGTAAAAATACCGCGTTGGAATTTTGATAAGTTCAAAGGTGCTGATGATACTTTAGGTTTTCAAATGAAATCGGTAGGCGAAGTGATGGCGATTGGAAGAAGTTTTGCAGAAGCTGTTCAAAAAGCGTGTCAGAGTTTGGAAAATGAAGCGGTTGGATTGGGATATTATGGTAAAAACCTGATGCGGGGAGAAGACATTATTGAATACATAAAAATTCCGAAATGGGATAGGATTTTCAGGATAAAAGATGCGTTAATGTTGGGTGTAAGTGTGAAACGGATTTGTGAATCCACCGGAATTGACCGTTGGTTTATTTATCAAATCCAAAAGATTTGCAACTGTGAAAAAGCGCTTGCTGAAGTTACCTTAGAAACTATTTCTCCTGAACTTTTGAAAGAAGCAAAGCATCTTGGTTTTGGAGATGAGCAGATTGCTCGCATTATGAAAGATGGAAGTACTGATGAGGATATTTATGAAAAAAGAAAAGCGTTGGGAATCACCAGAGTTTATAAAATGGTAGATACCTGTAGCGCGGAGTTTGAGGCGAAGACGCCTTATTTTTATAGTACCTTTGAGTGATATGTTCATTAAAATAATTTTATGATTACTATAGATGATAAAGATCTTCAGTTGTCAGAAGAACAGGAAAAAGAAATCAGGCTGGAAATCGCCATTATGCTTTATGAAAAAGCTGATTATTCTTTTTATGTTGCCGCAAAATTTGCAGGAATGGATTGGATGGATTTTGTAAAGGAATTGGGAAAAAGGGAAATATCTATTTTTTCTGAAGAAGCGTTTTTGGATGATTTGGAAACGATAAAAAAATTTGGAAAATGATTGTAGTGAGTGACACTTCCTGCATTTCAAACTTATTACTTATAAATAAACTTGATTTACTACAGAGAATTTACTCTCAGATATTTATTCCTCTTGCTGTATATAACGAAATTCTGGCCTTGGAAAAAGGTAATGGATTATTATGAGAAAAGATTTTATCAGAAATATTTCTTTATTACCTCCTGAAAATATAGATGCAGGAGAAGCAGAGGCTATTGATCTTGCAATTTACATTAAAGCAGATCGTCTTTTAATAGATGAAAGAAAGGGAAGCGTTCTTGCAAAAGAATTAGGAATTATAACAATTGGCTTATTGGGCATATTAAAAATTGCAAAAGAAAATCATCTTATTTTATCAGTTAAAGAATTACTTGACCAATTAATAAAGAATAATTTTTGGGTGAGTAATGATTTATATCACATCGTTTTAAAATCAGTAAATGAACTCTAACATTATCTACAACGAATCTATTCCTTCTGAAAAGAAGAAAATTATTGTACTTGGCAGCGGTCCGAACCGTATCGGCCAGGGAATCGAATTTGATTATTGCTGCGTCCACGGATTGATGGCGATTAAAGAATGTGGTATGGAAGCCATCATGATTAATTGCAATCCGGAAACCGTTTCCACAGATTTTGACATCGCTGATAAACTATATTTTGAACCTGTTTTCTGGGAACATATCTGGGAAATCATTGAATTGGAAAAACCGTATGGCGTTATCGTTCAGCTTGGCGGCCAAACAGCCTTGAAACTGGCAAAAAGATTGTTTGAAAATGGCATCAGAATTATCGGTACTTCTTATGATAATATGGATATTGCAGAAGATCGGGGCCGGTTCAGTGATATGCTGAAAGACCTGGAAATTCCTTATCCAAAATATGGAACAGCGCATGATGCTGATGAAGCAATTGAAATTGCAAGACAAGTTGGATACCCTGTTTTGGTGCGTCCCAGTTATGTACTTGGTGGACAAAGAATGAGGATTGTTTTGAACGACGAAGAACTGGAAAATGGTGTTCTTAGTTTATTGAAACACTTGCCAGGAAATAAGATATTAATTGACCAATTCCTGGAGCGTTGCCAGGAAGCAGAAATTGATGCAATCTTTGATGGAGAAACCTTTCATGTGATGGGAGTAATGGAGCATATTGAACCAGCCGGAATTCATAGTGGTGACAGCAATGCAGTTTTGCCTCAGTTTAATTTGTCGCCATTGATCGTGCAAACAATGGAAGAATATGCGGAAAAAATTGCAAGGGCATTGCAAATAAAAGGGCTTATCAATATTCAGTTTGCGATAAAAGATGGAGTTGTGTATGTAATTGAAGCAAATCCACGTGCTTCACGCACTACACCTTTTATTGCCAAAGCATACCAGATTCCTTATCTGAATATTGCAACGAAAGTGATGCTCGATGCGGCAAAACTGAAAGATTTTACTTTTGAGAAAAAATTAAAAGGTTTTGCGATAAAAGAGCCTGTTTTTTCTTTCAATAAATTTCCGAATGTAAATAAACAACTTGGGCCGGAAATGAAAAGCACCGGAGAAGCGATTCGTTTTATAAAAGATTTACGCGATCCATATTTCAGACAATTATACCGCGAAAGAAGCATGCATTTGAGTAAATAGGTGAATGGTGAAATAAGAATTAAGAATTGCTCAGCAAACAAAGAAATACGTTCAATTCTTACTTTATAAAGGTAAATAAAAAGCTCAAGGCCCAAACTAGCCCTGAGCTTTTTTGTATCATAATTTTATATTTTGAAAATCAGATTATTCCTTACCGCGCCACTTTTGGTCCGCCGAATTGATAGAAAACATCGAACTGAAATACGTTGCTGTGAGCTTTAGAGGCATCGCTTTTATAGATGTTACTGATTCCAAAATTATATCTTGCATCAAAGCCTAATCCGGTTGAAGTAAGATAACCTAAACCAACTGGAATTGAAAATACAGCGCTATTCATGTCGCTTTTAACATCAGTTGAAGTGCCGCCTTGTTTTGATTTTGCATTTATCAAAAATCCTACTTGTGGTCCTGCTTCTATTCTGAAGCCGTTTCCGAACATGTACTGTAACAAGACAGGAACATTAATATACCCGAGTTCGAATTTGTTATCGCTGTTTGATTTGCTTTTGGCACCTTCTGAAGAATAATAAACTTCAGGTTCAAAAGCCCAGAATTCATTTCCAGTATGTATATGAGCCAGAAAACCTGCATTAAATCCAATTTTAGTTTGCATATCAGAATTAGAAGGGGTTGAATTTAACGATGAGGCGTTGAGGCCTGCTTTGATACCAAAATGAGTTGATTGAGCTTTTGCCGAGAACATAAAAAATAATGTTGCAGCAAAAATGATTGTCTTTTTCATAAAGTTGATTTTAATTAATAAAAATTAATAATTAATTGCGCATAAATCAAAAGCCATACCTGTTTTAAAAATGAGAGAGGTGTTTTATCTTTGCAAATGTTTTTAGCCGCCCTTTATCAGGCCTGATTCATACTGTAAATGTCTCTGGAAACCCGGCTAAGGTGAAAAAATTATGGCTTTATTACACAATCGTGTTTCTCAAAAAGAACTAAAGGAATTATTGTTTGAGGAAAAGGAACCACGCATTACTTTATCATTTTATAAGTATGCTTTTATTGAAAATCCATCCACTTTCCGGGATGAATTTTATAAAAATTTGTATGATTTAAAAGTGTTTGGCCGGATTTACGTGGCTGAGGAGGGAATTAATGCTCAGATGAGTGTTCCTGAAACTTATTTTGAAAGATTTAAAGAATATTTAAATACGATTTCTTTCCTCAAAGAGGTACGTTTAAATATTGCTGTAGATGATGATGGTAAAAGTTTTTGGGTATTGAAAGTAAAAGTGCGAAAAAAAATTGTGGCTGACGGAATTGACGACCCGCATTTTGATATGAGCAAAAAAGGAAAGTATGTAGATGCTGATTCTTTTAATAAACTTACTGAAGATCCGGAAACGATTGTAGTAGATATGCGCAATCATTATGAATATGAAGTAGGTCATTTTGAAAATGCGATAGAAGTTCCATCCGAAACATTCAGGGAACAATTGCCAATGGCTGTGAATATTTTGCACGAAAAAAAAGATAAGAATATCATTATGTACTGCACAGGTGGTATTCGTTGTGAGAAAGCAAGTGCATACATGCTGCGCAATGGTTTTAAAAATGTTTATCACCTGGAAGGCGGTATTATTCAATATGCGCATATAGTAAAAGAAGAACATTTGCCGAATAAATTTCTTGGCAAAAATTTCGTTTTTGATGGGAGGCTGGGAGAAAAAATCGGCGATGAAATAATCAGCCATTGCCATCAGTGCGGTGCTGTATGCGACGTACATACAAATTGTGCAAATGAAGGCTGCCATCTGCTTTTTATTCAATGTGAAAAATGTGCTGCAAAATATGATGGTTGCTGCTCGGAAGAATGTCAATCAATAATTCACCTTCCGGAAGAGGAAAAAAAACTGAAACGTAAAGGCGTTAAAAACGGAATAATGGTTTTTAATAAATCCAGGAAAAGAATGGATAGTTTAATGAAAAAACCCGATTGATTTCCACGATTCGCAGTAAATAAATAACCATTATTTCTGTTTCAAGATATAATTTTTGTTTTATAATCTACAGGCACTCTCTTAGAAACTTTTACCTGTTTATGAAGATATTATCTCCTTGTTTTTCTTCCTGAGAGTTAATTACTGTAAGGATATACATTCCATTTGCGATCCGTTGAGGCACTTTTAAAGTAATAATATTTACCCCTTTTGTCTTAAAAATTTGTTGGTACACCACTTTCCCGGAAAAATCCATCATTTGGATTTTTACATTTTCCCCGTAACTAAATTTCTCATTATTATGGATATAAATTTTATCGCGTGCAGGATTAGGGAAGATTCCTAGTTTTCTTAAATTAAAATTTACAGTAATAATTGGTGAATAAGTGCATTTTCCATTTATATCTACCTGTTTTAACCTGTAAAAATTGACTCCATTCCAGGGAGAGTTATCTGTAAAAGTATAGCTATTAGTTTTTGATGTTGTTCCATTTCCACGAACAATGCCGATTGTTTTGAAATCTGTATTTTTTGTGCTTCTTTCAATTTCAAAATGGTCATTTTGTGATTCGCCTGTCGTAGTCCAATTTAGTAACGCCTGTTTTTCATTGACATTCTTTCCATTGAAATTCAACAGATTTACCTGTAAAGCGCCTCCCATTGTAAGAGTAACGTTATCAACTACGGCTGTACCTAATACAGAATTATTACGAGAAGTGTATGCAATACCGACATAAGAATTTGGTCCCATAGCAAGTGTTACCGAATCAATGGCTGTCCAGTCGTCACCATTAGCCGAAACATAACTTATGTATTTATTCCCATCGTTAAAAATTCTTACCCAATATGGCGCTAATTGAACAATAGAGGTTCCTGATCTGGTTGCAGAAGTATTTTGAGCAAGTCTTTCCTGTAAATAAATTCTTTGACCTGGAATGAGGTTTAAAAAAACATAAGGCGAGCCGGGATCTAAATTCTGCCGAAACATTACTCCACATCTTGCACCCGGATCTGTGTTATCAATAGAAACAATTCTTGCTGTTAATTCTGTCTGATTAGTAATTACCCGTTGAAACAGATAGTGAAATCCGTCTGCTGTATTCCAAATGTCCTTACCTGATGCCGTAATTGTATATACACCATTGCTCACACACACATCTCCTGCATGAGCAACGTAAATAAGAATTTACTTCCCGGATTCCTTTTGGAAATTTCTTCTCAGCTTCCTCACGGCTAAGAGCTGGCGGAATAATTACATCTTCATCATTTTTCCAATCTACCGGAGTAGAAACGCTGTGTTTTGAAGTAAGTTGAAGCGAATCAATTACACGCAAAACTTCAGTAAAATTTCTACCGGTTGAAGCGGGATAAGTAAGCATTAATTTTATTTTTTTATCAGGGCCGATAATAAACAAAGAGCGTACAGTGGCTGTTGTCGAAGCATTCGGATGAATCATTCCATAAAGATTTGCCACTTTTCTATCTTCGTCTGCAATGATCGGAAATTCAACATTGCAATTTTGCGTCTGGTTAATATCGTTTTTCCAGCCAAGATGTTTGTCCAAAGGATCTACGCTCACTGCAATTACTTTTACACCTCTTTTGTCAAATTCTTTTTGTAATT
>DATILZ010000149.1:0-3737 GCA_035475995.1 Hanamia sp.
CGTATAAAGTTCTTCTAAAACGTATCGACCAGTTTGGTGTTGCTTCTCCTTCAATTAATTTAGATGCAAATAAGGGTATTATCAATATCGAACTGGCAGGTGTTCAGGATGCAGAAAGAGTAAGAAATTTGTTGCAGGCATCTGCTTATCTCCAGTTTTGGGAAGTATATAATATAGGTGAAATCGGAAAAAATATCGATGATGCTGATAAAGCGCTGGCAAATTATCTCAGTGGTTTATCTGCTGATTCTTTGAAAAATACTGCACAGGCGGCAGTAGATTCTGCAAAATTGCTGGCCAATCAACATCCATTGGCTAGTGTGATTCATTTCATTGGGCCACAGCAAGGCCAAAATGGAAAGCCACAATATTATTCTGCCATTGCGAATGTGGAAGCAAAAGATACTTCTGTGGCAAATAAATATTTATCGATGGACGTGGTGAAAAATAATTTTCCACCAAACATCAAATTCTTATATGGGCTGGAGCAAAAAAATGAAAAGTCTGGTCAAAGGTATTTTGAACTATACGCGATAAAAACTGTTCCCGGAACAGATAAGGCAAAATTAGAAGGTGAAGGAGTTGAAGATTCAAGAGCTGATTATGATGAACATGGCCGGCCGGCAATCAAAATGACGATGACGCCAACAGGCAGCCGCGTGTGGGCAAAACTAACAGCTGATAATGTGGGCAGGCCAATTGCGATTGTTTTGGATGATATCGTTTACAGTGCGCCAAATGTAAACGGCCCGATTGAAGGTGGTAATTCTGAGATCAGTGGAAATTTCACAGTTCAGGAAGCACAGGATTTAGCAAGCATTTTAAGAATTGGTAAAATAGACGCTCCTGCAAAAATTGTACAGGAACAAATTGTTGGTCCTACACTGGGGCAAGCTGCGGTTCATGGAGGTATGATGGCTTTTATCATTTCATTTATTATCATTTTCATTTTAATGTTGGTTTATTATAATACTGCCGGATGGATCGCCAACATTGCCTTAATATTAAACCTTTTATTTACGGTCGGAATTTTGAGCGCTCTCGGCGCCACATTGACCGCCGCAGGTATTGCAGGTTTGGTTCTTACAATTGGTATGGCAGTAGATACTAACGTAATTATTTTTGAAAGAATAAAAGAAGAACTCGCCCGTGGAAAGAGTCACCACCAGGCGGTTCATGATGGTTATATCCGGTCTTATGCACCGGTTATTGATGCCCACGTTACGGTGTTTTTAACTGCTGCTATTTTATTTTATTTTGGCTTAGGCCCTGTACTTGGTTTTGCAACCACACAGATGCTCGGTATTTCGCTTTCACTTTTTTGCGGAATTTTAATTTCAAGGCTTATTACCGATTTGTGGATGTCAAAAAAAGACAGGCATTTCATTTATTTTACTAAATTTTCAAAGAAAATATTCCAGCACGCCAGTTATAAATTTATCGAATACAGGAAAGTAGCTTATGCTATTTCTGTTGTTGTATTAATTTTTGGTGTTGGTTCATTCTTTAATGGTTTTGAAAAAGGTGTTGAATTTAAAGGTGGTAGAAGTTATACGGTTCAGTTTGCTCACAATGTAGATAGAGAAGCTATCAGCAATCCTTTGCACATTGCTTTTGACGGGGATTATCCTGTGATAAAAACGGTTGGTGACAACAAACATCTTAATATTACCACCTCCTATTTAAAAGGGGTGAACAATGCTGACAGCGCTGTGGAAGCCAGATTGTACCAGGGATTGAAATCGCAATTGCCTGCTAACCTTACCGCCGCTGAATTTGCCAAAAATAATATTCAAAGTTCACAGGTTGTTCAGCCGGTAATATCCAAAGACCTTGAAAAGGGCGCCATTAAAGCGGTTATTTTTGCCATCATTGCTATCATCGTTTATATCTTTCTTCGTTTCCGCGATTGGCGGTATTCTTTAGGAACCATTATTTCCTTGTTGCACGATGTTTTTGTTGCACTGGCAGTATTTTCATTCTTTAAAAATATCGTTCCATTCCCCTTGGAAATTGACCAGCATTTTATCGCGGCTATTCTGACGGTCGTCGGGTTTTCGATGAATGATACGGTAATTGTATTTGACAGGATTCGTGAAGACAGCCACAACATGAAAGGTGCTTCTAAAGAATCCATCATCAACCGCGCGATCAACGATACTTTGAGCAGAACCATTATGACATCTGTAACAGTGTTTATCACCTTGCTTGCGCTGTTTATTTTTGGTGGCGAAGTAACCCGCGGATTTTCTTTTGCAATGCTCATAGGTGTTGTGACCGGTACTTATTCTTCTATTTTTGTTGCCGCTCCGATTTTGATTGAGTTTGCAAAAGACAAACCATTAGGAGCAGCTCGTATCAGATCTGATAAAAAGAAAACGCCTAAAGCGAAATTGGTTCAATCTAAATAGATTTATCAATGTTATAATTTTTAAAACCGGTAATTAATTACCGGTTTTTTTTTGGGAGAAATGCCGGGTTTAAAAATAGAAATTAGAAGAATTTTGTTTCTAATAATAAAACGTTCATATTATTTTAATAATTTAGCTTATTTAAATTATTTAAAAAAGATTTATTAGTTAAATCTTGAAAACAAAATGTCTCAACATAACGATCTAAACAGATTCATTGACGCCCAGAAAAGGGATTATGCCCTTGCTTTATCAGAAATAAAAAATGGCAGAAAACAATCTCATTGGATGTGGTATATTTTTCCGCAGATTCATGGATTAGGTTTTAGCGAAACTTCCAGGTTTTATTCTATAAAAAATATGCAGGAAGCAGAAACTTTTTTAAATCACCCGGTTTTAGGGCAACGGTTAATTGAGATTTGTAATGAACTGCTTAAATCTCAAACAAATGATGCCCATAAAGTTTTTGGGAGTCCCGATGATGTAAAATTAAAATCATCGATGACGTTATTTTCTTTGTTGCCCAATACGAATCCTGTTTTTCAATCGGTTCTGGATAAATTTTTCAATGGTGAAAAGGATGATAAAACGTTGCAAATAATAAGCGAAGAAAAATAGGAATTCTTGTTATTTGTTTGCTTACTGCAAAACTGTTTTGCCGGATTTTTATAGAAAGTTTTTGTTTTTTACTGTTTTTAGAAGGGAAATGCAATGCAAAAATTTATTGAAATCGTGTAAATTCGCATCCAAATAATACAATAATTCAATAATTGATATATGGTTCTTCCGATAGTAGCTTATGGCAACCCGGTTTTAAGAAAAGTAGGAACCGATATTTTGCCTGATTATCCCGGCTTGCAAAAATTAATCGAAGACATGTGGGAAACCATGTACAACAGTAAGGGTGTGGGTTTGGCAGCGCCACAGGTCAATAAAGACATTCGTTTATTTGTCATGGACAGTATCCAGATACTTGATAATCTGGAAGAAGATGAAAAAGATGATTATCCGGGCGATGAAGGCTACAAAGGCGTCTTTATCAATGCAAAAATCAAAGAGACGGATGGTGATGAATGGCCTTATAATGAAGGGTGCCTCAGTATTCCAAAAATAAGAGAAGACATTTTAAGAAAAGAAACAGTTACTATTCATTTTTTTGATGAAAATTTTGAAGAGCATACCAAAACTTTTAATGGAATTACTGCCCGTGTTATTCTTCATGAATATGATCATATTGAAGGCAAATTATTTATTGATTATTTGAAACCTCTGAAAAAAAGCCTCTTAAAACGCAAGCTGAATGACATTTCCAAAGGAAAAGTTTCT
>DATILZ010000150.1:0-4011 GCA_035475995.1 Hanamia sp.
TCGCATAAATTAAATCCCAGAACTGCCTGCGTGTTAGGGGGTCAACACCGCCTGTTGGTTCGTCTAAAAAAACAATTTTCGGTTCGTGTAATAATGCAACTGAAAATGAAAGCTTTTGTTTCCAGCCGAGCGGCAATGAAGCCACTAATTTTTTTGCTTCCTTCTGTAATCCAAGCTTAGTAATCAGTTCATCGCTTTTTGCTTTTATTTGTGAATCACTTAACCCGTAAATACCGCCATAAAAACTAATATTTTCCAGCACTGTTAAATCCTCATACAAGGAGAACTTTTGACTCATATATCCAATATTCTTCTTGATGTTTTCTGTTTGTTTATAAACATCAAATCCTGCCACAGCAGCGCTTCCAGAAGTTGGCTTCGACAATCCGATCAACATGCGCATCGCTGTAGTTTTTCCGGCACCATTCGCTCCAAGAAATCCAAATATCTCTCCTTTATACACCTCAAATGTGATTTCATTTACAGCAGTAAAATGGCCAAAACGCTTTGTTAGTTTATCTGTTTTTATAACTACCTGCTGCATTTTTATTTTAATAGTTTGATAAAGCAATCTTCAACCGATGCGTTTATTGGTTTTATTTCAATGTTTTCAATGCCTGCTTTTTGCAAATAATTTTTTAATTCAGCTTCAATATTTTCCTCATCATTTTTTACGGAAACATGTGCATATTCTCCAAATGAATAGCTGCTGAGTATTTTATGAAACTTAGACAGTGCTTTCAATAGTGGAGACATTTTATCTGCTTTCACCGCTAACAATTTATCCGGATAACTGGCAGAAATATTTGCAGGGGTATCAACTGATAAAATTTTACCCGAATCTATGAGCGCAATTCTATCGCATAATGTTGCCTCATCCATATATGCAGTAGAAACCAAAATCGTAATCTTTTCCGCTTTTAGCCGCTTCAGCATTTCCCAAAATTCTTTCCTCGAAACGGGGTCAACGCCGGTGGTGGGTTCGTCCAAAAAAAGGGCCGCAGGTTTATGGATCAATGCACAACATAATGCCAGCTTTTGTTTCATTCCACCAGATAATTTTCCGGCTCTACGTTTTTTAAACGGTTCCAATTGCACATAAATTTCTTTGATTAAATCATAATTCTCCTTTATGGATGTTCCAAAAACGGTTGCAAAAAAATTCAGGTTTTCTTCCACGCTCAAATCAGGATATAAAGAAAATTTCCCCGGCATATAACCAATGGTATTTCTTATTTGCCTGTAATCTTTAAATACATCAAAACCAGCTACTGTAGCACTTCCGCTATCAGGCAGCAACAAAGTAGTGAGTATGCGGAATATGCTTGTTTTTCCTGCACCGTCTGGCCCAATCAAACCAAATATTTCACCTTCATCTACCGAAAAAGAAACATGATCAACAGCAAGAACTTCATGCTTCTTTCCATAAGTTTTTATCAAATTATTTGCTGTTACCATTTTGTAGTTTTTCTAAACCCCTAAACTTTCTAAACTCTTCTAAACTCTTCTAAACATTTCTAAACATTTCTTTAAAACACTACTTCTCCATACATTCCAATTTTCAAAGCGCCATCATTTTTTACCCTTATTTTAACGGCATAAACAAGATTGGCACGTTCATCTTTTGTCTGAATTGTTTTTGGGGTAAATTCTGCTTTGTCACTAATCCATTCTATGATGCCTTCATAATTTTTTGTTTTCGATGCCGTATCATCAATAATTACTTTTACTTTTTGGCCTAATTTGATCGAGCTGAATTGGTTGCCGGTAATGTATGCACGCAAAATAATGCTGGATAAATCTGCAATAGAATAAAGTGGTTTTCCAATTGTTGCCATCTCATTTGTTTCGGCAAATTTTGTAAGAACTGTTCCATTTACCGGATTGATAATTTTTGATTTTTCCAATTGGTCGTTTAATTGTGCTATCTGAAAATAGAGTGGCTGTACATCTGCTGAAATACCCGAGCGTTGCGTGTTTAACGCTGATGCCTGTGCAGCGCCCTGTTTATAAATCGCCTTTATTTGTTCTTTTGCCGTAGTGATTTTCGCATTAATGTCATCGAGTTGTTTTGGTGTAGCCGCATTCGCTTTCAATAAATTTTCTGTGCGTTTTTTTTCATTCATCAGATAATCCAAATCGCTTTGTGTAACCGCTGCCTGTTGTTTAAACTGTGCTGTCTGCTCAGAAATATCAGGAAGTTTGTAACCCATCGCTTTCACCTGTGCCTCCAGTTGTTTTTTCTTCAGATACAATTGTGTAGTATCTATAAAACCAATATAAATTCCTGAATCCAACGTTTGTCCTTCCTGAATGTTAAAGGCTTCAATCACTCCATTTGCTTCGGCAGAAACTACTGTTTCCGTTGCTTCAAATGTTCCGGATGCATCGTAATTGTTTGTATTATTTCTGCACGAAGAAAATAAAATTGAGAATTGACACAAGGCAATTGTCAAAATAAAAGTGAGGATTGATGTACGTCTTTTCATTTTTTATTTTTTTCCATTGATAAAAATTAGGTTGCTGTTCAGAATATATTTTCTATTCCCCGATAGTGTTTCGTTCGTTATATTGAGCGATTAGTAATTGAATTTCATGCAATATTTTATTTTGCCTTGCACCATCTTCTGCATTTACTTCACGCAGATAATCACTGGAGTTTATAACTCCATTTTCCAACTGAGCCAATGCCGCTTTTTTCACGTTTGTTCGGAGTGAAATTATTTCATCATCCGTTTTCAAAAATGCCTGGAACTTAGTAATATCAGCGCTTTGCTGCTTCATTATTAATTGGGTATTGAATAAAAATGTGTTCTTCTGAACATCCGTTTTCTGCCTGCTGATGTTTATTAATTCCCTTTCATTCCGGATAGTATAAAAACCGGACAAAGGAAAAGTCAATCGAAGGCCACCAATGTAAAACGGGTCAAAATTGTTACTCAAAATGTTGAATGCAGGACGGCCATAACCACCCTGGACAAAAAAGCTTATTTTAGGATTATTCTTTGCCGTGAGTAAATTATTTCGTGCATCAAAAATTTTATTCTGCTCATCATACATTAATAATTCGGGCCGCTTTATTTCTCCTGAAGAAGCAATATTTTCAGGTTTAATAAAAATGGTTTTTTCATTCAAATGTCTGTTAATAAACAAACCAAGCATATCAGTAAATTCTTTCCGGTTAGAATTTAATTCTATGGTTTGTTGGTCTGCCTTCAATAATTCTGCTTTTAAAACATCAGCATTGCTCTGTAAAGCAGTGCCATTCGCTATTTGTGCGATTATTTTATTTAGACCA
The DNA here is from genome assembly GCA_035475995.1 of Hanamia sp. Taxonomy (GTDB): domain Bacteria; phylum Bacteroidota; class Bacteroidia; order Chitinophagales; family Chitinophagaceae; genus Ginsengibacter. Next base: position 3,299 of record DATILZ010000150.1, read on the forward strand.
AGCTGAATATCTTTTTTGGTTAAAAAGTTTTGTTTCAATTGTTCGTCAATCAATAAAATGCCAAAATACAATTGATTTATGCGGTCTTTTAGTTTATATAATTCCACTTCCAATTGTTGCAAATCAACTAACGCATTTGCTTCCTGTAAATTTTTTTGTTCTTTTATAACTCCACCATCATAAATTACCTGGTTTGCTTCAGCATATATTTTATACTCGTCTTTACTCAAAGTTTTTACTCCCGGAATGGATTTGGGAAGTTGTGTCACATCAGATTGATACGTCGCCTGCCCATTAATATTCAATTGCGGTAGATAACCTTTTGCAATATTCTCCAACGTATATTCATTGCTTTTGGCAATTAATTCATATTGTTTTATCAAAGGATAATTCTTCTTTGCCAAAACATAACATGAATCCAAAGTAATAGATTGCGTTTGAGCATAGAGCATCAATGTCGCTGTTATCAAAAAGAAAGTAAAGACAATTTTTTTTAAGAGGCAACTCATTTTTAAAACTGTTTCATTAATTAAAAGAATAAATTTATTTTGCTTTTAAGGCGGCTTTTATCCAAACAGGAATCAATCTTCTGCGTTCTTCAATCACAGTTTCGAAATCACTTTTATTCAAAATACCAATTGCACCAAACGCAGGTCGGGCAATAAACGGAAACACCGTCATTCCCAAAATATTCATCAAAAAGTGAACAGGGT
>DATILZ010000151.1:0-1703 GCA_035475995.1 Hanamia sp.
GGAAATGAAATTCCGGAACAAGGTGGGGATGCTTCTAAAGGCGATACTTCCGGTCGGGTTATTGCCAGAGAATTGGTAGGAATTGTAAAATCGCTGGATACAACAAGAGAAATTGTAACCGCTAATAATGAACCTGGGATTCATAACAATATTATTCAATCCGGAGCTTTTGATTTAATTGGCTATAATTATCATCAGAATGAATGGGAAAATTTTCATAAAATAAGGCCTGGCAAAAAGATGATTGTCACTGAAAGCACTTCAGCGTTGGAAATGCGTGGCTATTATGACCTCGTTCCTTTTGATTCTATCCGTCGCTGGCCCACACGTTGGGATAAACACTTTGTAAATCCCAATGGCGGCTATACAGTTTCCGCCTATGATAATGTAAGTACTCCATGGGGTTCTACTCATGAAGAAAGCGTGAAAGCGTTATTGAAAAGTGATTTGGTCTCCGGAATGTACATCTGGACTGGTTTTGATTATCTCGGGGAGCCAACTCCATATTCCTGGCCCGCCCGCAGTTCTTATTTTGGAATTATTGATTTAGCCGGTTTTCCAAAAGATGTGTATTATATGTATCAAAGCGTGTTTACCAACAAGCCGGTTTTGCATATTTATCCGCATTGGAACTGGAAGAAAGGAGATACAGTTGATGTGATTGGCTATTACAATAATGCGGATGAAGTGGAATTATTCTTAAATAATAAATCACTTGGGATTCGTAAAAAAACCGGTGATGACCTTCATGTAAAATGGACCGTTCCTTTTGCGCCGGGAACTTTAAAAGCAGTGTCAAGAAAAAATGGAAAAACGGTTTTGGTAAAAGAAGTAAAAACTGCAGGAGCACCTGCAAAGATTGTTTTAAAAGCAGATAGAAATACAATCAATTCAGATGGAAAAGACTTGTCGTTCGTTACTGCAACAATTGTAGATAAAGATGGCAATACGGCGCCACGTGCAGATAATGAAATTCATTTTAAAATAAGTGGTGCAGGATTCATTGCTGGTGTGGACAATGGAAGCGAAATAAGTCACGAGTCTTTCAAAGGCAATAAACACGCTGCTTTGAACGGATTGGCTTTGGCAATTCTTCAATCCGATGGCAAGAAAGGAAAGATTACTTTAACCGCAAGTGCTGATGGATTGGAGCCGGCAACGGTGGTTATAGAGGCAAGGTGAAACGGGAAGTTTTTTTTAATAAGGAAAATTTAGAAAACAAAACGAATTTGCCACCTTATGAATTAAAAGCTGAAAAATCGTTAATGGTTTTCCAATTTATTAGCGAAGGACCAAAGGACAAATACCGAAACTGATAAAATTTAGTGAAACAAGTTTTAAAGGTTTTTATAATCTTGCCTTTGGCGATAAGAACTTTGAAACGAATGAGATTGATGATGCAGTAATTTCAAATAATGGCGACAGTGGAGAAGTTTTAGCAACAGTTGTATCGGCAGTTTATTCATTTACAGAAGTAAAAAAAGAAGCATGGATTTATGCTACTGGAAGCAGTAAATCACGGACACGAGTTTACAGAATGGGAATTACAAAATATATTAGTGAAACAAAGATGACTTTTTGTTATTTGACTTATTAAATGGAGACTGGGAAGAATTTAACAAGGATGTTGATTACGACAGTTTTTGTAGCCAAACGTAAATAATTGTAATTTTGATTAACAAATATCACAACGATATGAAAAC
>DATILZ010000152.1:0-6702 GCA_035475995.1 Hanamia sp.
TTGTGCTTTTATCTGTTCCGCTTTTGCTAAATCTTCCTGCAACTTTTGTATTTTCAATTGTTCAGCTTTCAGTGAATCCTCTTTCGCTTTTTGCGCTTTCAGTTGTGTTGCTTTTGCTAAATCCTCCTGTAGTTTGCGCGCTTTAATTTGTTCATCTTTCAATGAGTCTTTTTTGGCTTTTTGTACTTTTATCTGCGCTGCTTTTGCTAAATCCTCCTGTAGTTTTTGTGCTTTAATTTGTTCATCTCTCAATGAATCCTCTTTCGCTTTTTGTGCTTTCAATTGTGTTGCTTTTGCTAAATCTTCCTGCAACTTTTGTATTTTCAATTGTTCAGCTTTCAGTGAATCCTCTTTCGCTTTTTGCGCCCTCAGTTGTGTCTCCTTTTCGGATTGCTGCTGCACTTTTAATTGTTCTGCCTTTGACAATTCTCCTTTCGCTTTATTAGCTTCCTGATTTTTTATTTCTTCATTTGTTGTCGAACTTGAAACCGGAGAGACAACAGATTTATTATTTATTGCAAGAATGTTTTTTGCAGCGGTGCCGGTTGATAAAAATGAAAGTTTATCAGAAAGGCCTAATTCATTAAGTTTTGCAACAATTATTGTTTCTTCAGGCTTTACCTTCTTTTTCTTTTCCAGGAATAGTGTTCCGGTTAGTGGTCTGAAAGTCTTGGTAGCATTAGTTCCCCATTTGCCACTCAAAACTTCAGCACTGTCGTTTTCAGAAAGAATCAGATCTGAAAACATCTTCACGCCTTTTGCCGGTGGCTCAGAATAGTTATTATAAACAAATTTCTCATCCATTATAAAAATCCGGTCATCTTTCATTTTAATTTTCACAGATTTTACCCCAATATTTTTGATGCCATTTATAATAAAAGTGGTATGAGAATATCCGTCCTCTTTTCCATTAGATTCATTGATAGCCAGTTCATAATGAATATTTTCACGCGTAGTATCATTGTACATATTTCCAACCCAAACGCCGGAAATATCCTGGGCGAAAGAACCAAATGGGAATAGTAAAATCGTTGCCAATAACTTCATGCACAGGGATTGCCTCATAATTTTGATGAGCATCCGGTGCCTCCTGGTTACATGTTTAATTAACAATTGAAAAAGATTTATAAAACATTTCAAAAATAAAATATTATTTCCCAATCAAACATTCTGCATTTTTAATATCAACGCTGCTACAATCAATTTTATCTAATAAAACTTCTATTCCTTCACGGTTTTGTAAACTTTCTTCATACATCTTGTCATAATATTTTAATAATATAGAGAAGGCTTCTGTAAATTTTTCTTCTTTAAAAAACTGAATGGCATTTTTTGTATTCAATCCCCCTAATCTTTTTTGTATCTTTAAAACACAATTAATTAATTCTTGTTTATCAAAAGATCCGTAATACGTGGCGATATATTTTACTCTTTCCTGAAAAGGAATATCTATAAAATATAAAGGACTCTTCCGCATTTGCTGCCAGAAGATTTTTGGAATTCCGACCCTGCCTATATGAACACTTTCATCTTCCACCCAGATTTCAGCATTATTAGCTTTCGTTTGTGCATTACCGTTACAACCGGTATTTATTATTTTCCATAATTCGAGAGCCAGCATATTCTCAAACATTTCATGTGAAGGCTGCCCCCTTTCCCCCAGACCTCCAAAGGCCGAACCTTTATGCTTTGCGAGCCCTTCCAGGTCTATAATTGTTTTGCCTTTTCGTTGTAACTCTTTCAGGATTTCAGTTTTTCCGGATCCTGTAAAGCCGCCTAAAACTTTTAAAAAATATTGTTTTTCAAATTGAATGAATGTCCATCTTCTGAACGCCTTGTAACCTCCTTTTAGTACATAAACTTTATATCCATAAAGATTTAGGAGCCAGGCAACCGCATCACTTCGCATTCCTCCACGCCAGCAATGAATTAAAAGAGTATTATCTTGATCCTTATCTTTTTTTAATGTATTCAATATGTTTAAAACTTCTGAAGGAAGGATTTTCATCCTGTCGGAAAAATAATTCAATCCGTGATCTACTGCAGCTTGCCGGCTTTCCTGCACATATGCTGTACCTATTACCGCCCTTTGTTCATCTGTAAAAACAGGAACAGAAAAAGCGCCGGGTATATGTGCATGAATGTATTCAGATGGACTTCTTACATCCAATACAGGATTTTTAAGCGAAAGGTTTAAGAAATTTTCAATATCAATTCTTTCAACGGGCATCCGGCAAATTACAGTTTTGCTATGAATAGTATTAGCATAAGATTACTTTTCTGATCTTATGATTCTGAATTTCATTTTACAATAATCCGTATTTTTTTCAAAATTGCTATTTATGCCTGATCAGGTCATTCAATCGATTGTTGTGAACTAATATTTATAAGTATCATTAACGATCTGATAACGATCAAAAGCATTAACATTGAAAACTATGAGAACCTGGGAATGTATCTTTACAAAATGAATGAAGAGATTTTGCAAAACTGGGAGAAGAAATCTTTAGATAACCAGAAAAGATATAAAAATTTTCTGAAGCGCCCGGATAAAAATAAAGTGCTGAAACAATTGCCTGACTTGCATGAAGAAGCTTTTGAAAAAATTGATTGCCTGTCATGCGCTAATTGTTGCCGTAACTATTCGCCGCGATTTAAAACGCCGGATATTAAACGTATTTCCAGGCATCTGAAAATGAAAGAAGGTGCTTTTATCGAAAGCTATTTGCGCGTTGACGAAGATGGTGATTATGTTACCAGGACTTCTCCCTGCCCTTTTTTGGGTGATGATAATTTCTGTTCTATCTATGAAAACCGGCCTTCAGATTGCCATCGGTTTCCTTATACCGATGAAGATATCATTTACAAACGTCCTGCCATTACCTTAAAAAATTCTACTTTTTGTCCGGCGGTTTATTTTGTTCTCGAAAAGTTGACTGATATGACAAAATGAATATTGCAGTAAACAAAGAAATAGTGATTTTTTTTATTTACGGAACATGAATGTATTTATGCATTTGCAATGAGAATTGCCATTGTGGATGTGCCTTAATGTATTCAACTATTAATGGCGTTACCTGTTCAGACTTGCTCCATTCAGGTTGAAGATACAATTTGCAATTTATTGAAACTTCTGCAGCATATTTTTCTGCCCATTGAAAGTCAGATTTATTAAAAATGATAATCTTCAGTTCGTTTGCTTTTTTAAGAATCGGCTGAAGCGGTGGCTTGAATTTTTTTGGCGAAAGGCATATCCAGTCCCATGTTCCTGTCAAAGGCGATGAGCCGGATGTCTCAATATTTGTTTGAAATCCTTCGTTTTTTAAAGCTAATGTGAGCGTTTCCAAATTATATAAAGTAGGTTCACCACCAGTTATTACCGCAAGTCTTGCAGGATTTTCTATTGCTTTAGAAACGATGTTATCTATTGTTTGCAAAGGATATGAATCTTCGTTCCAGCTTTCTTTTACATCGCACCAAACACAGCCAACATCGCAACCGGCAAGGCGGATAAAATATGCCGCTTTTCCATGGTGAAAACCTTCTCCCTGCAGAGTATAAAAGGCTTCCATGATGGGAAGTGTGGTTGTTTTATTTATGGTGTTTGTTAGGTTCAAAGTTTAAAGGTTGAATGTTCCTTGTTAAAGGCTGAAGAAATAATTCAATAATTCAATAATCAATGCGCAACGTTCAATAATCAATATTCAAGTTGGCTGCTTTATAGGTATTCATCAGCAAAGCCGCGATGGTCATCAGTCCTACTCCGCCGGGGACAGGAGTGATGTAACTGGATTTTGGTGCTACATTTTCGAAATCCACATCGCCTTTCAGAGCAAACCCACTCTTTTTTGTTTCGTCTTTTACCCGGTTGATTCCTACATCGATCACTACTGCATTTTCTTTTACCATATCTGCTGTTACAAATTTTGGTTTGCCGATGGCCGCAATTAAAATATCTGCTTTTTGTGCAATGGATTGAATGTCTTTGGTGCGCGAGTGGCAAAGAGTCACCGTTGCATTTCCGTATTCATTATTATTCCTGCTGAGTAAAATGCTGAGCGGTGTTCCTACATTATTGCTTCGTCCGATAATCACTACATTTTTTCCGGAAGTTTCTATTTTATAATGCTGAAGCAACAGCAGGACTCCAAATGGTGTGGCAGAAATGAACGTCGGAAAACCAAGCACCATATTTCCAATATTCAATGGATGAAAACCATCCACATCTTTTTTTGGAGCAATTTGCAGGATTACTTTTTTCTCTGAAATATGCTTTGGCAAAGGAACCTGCACTAAAATGCCATCAATTTCTTTATCGTTATTTAAGTCATTTATTTTTTCCAAAAGCTTTTCTTCGGTGATATCACTTTCATATTTGAAAAGGGATGAATTAATGCCAACTTCTTTGCAGTTTTTCACCTTTGAAGCTACATATGTTTCGCTCGCCGGATCATTACCGACAAGAATGGCAGCCAGATGTGGAACTTTTTTTCCTTTCGATGTTAATGCAGAAACTTTATTTTTTAAATCTTCCTTGATGGCCGCAGACGCTACTTTTCCTTCTAATAATTGCATGGTTGCAAAATTAACCCACGAAGAGCGATTTATTTTATTTTTTGTTTTATCAAACAAAATCTTATATTTAATTTATATATTTTTTACTGACTCTAAAAATTGCCGCTTTGAGAAAAATCTACCTGCTATATTTTTTTCTGCTCACAATAAATTTGGGTAATTCCCAATCGGTAAGAAAGCCTGTATCTGCTTCCTGCATTGGCTTAGGCGCTTACAGCATCAATCATGTTGATGTATTTTCTGTTACTTCAAACCAGGCGGCGCTTGCTCAAATAGAAAAACCTTCAGTAGGGGTTTTTGGAGAAAACCGGTTTCTCGTTGCAGAAACAAATATGTATTCGGCGATTGTGGCTGTTCCAACAAAAGAAGGGAACTTTGCTTTCCAGGCAGATTATTTTGGTTATAAAAATTACAATGAGTCGCAACTGGGAATTGCTTATGCAAGAAAAGTTGGAACAAAACTCGATCTCGGAATAAAATTCAATTATTATTCTTTTCGCATTCCGGGCTTTGAAAATCCTTCGACAGTGAATTTTGAAATCGGCGTTATTTGTCATTTTACTGAAAAATTAAATGGCGGCATCCACATTTATAACCCGGTAGGAGGCAGATTATCGAAAACTGAAAATGATAAATTAAGTTCCATTTATTCTTTTGGATTGGGATATGAAGCATCGGATAATTTTTTTGTAAGTGCCGAAATTGTAAAGCAGGAAGATTTACCTGTTAACTTCAATGCTGGTGTGCAATATAATTTTGCCAAACAATTTTTTGCACGCTTTGGTATTGCTTCGCAAAATGAATCTCCATATGGTGGCGCTGGTGTTAGCTGGAAAAATTTTCGTTTGGATATAAGCGCCAGTTACCATCCACAACTCGGTATCAGTCCAGGTTTAATGCTTATTATGAATTTAAAACCGAAAGAAAATGAGGGCGCTTGAACCGGTAAAAAATTTGCTTTCATTTTCGGTATTTCTTTTTTTAATTGGAAATCCGGATGCTGCAAAAGCGCAGGAAATATTGGATGAGCCACCGGCAATTGTAGAGCAACAATTAGAAGATCTCACGGAAGGAAATGAAGATATCGAAACAGAAGATGACGGCTATTTGCAGGAAATGCAGCATTTTTTAAAAGAACCAATCAATCTCAATTATGCTGATGCGGAGCAATTGAAAGACTTAAAATTATTAAACGCTCTTCAAATAAATAACCTGCTTTCTTACAGGAAATTACTTGGCAATTTTTTAAGTATTTATGAATTGCAAGCTGTTCCCGCATGGAATCTGGATATTATCAGGCGCATAAGGCAATTCGTGACAGTAAATGAAAAAACCGCCATTCTTCCTTCATTAAGCAAACGTTTAAAAAATGGAAACAGCACTTTGCTTTTTCGGGTTTCACAAACTCTGGAAAAATCAAAAGGATATCTTACAGACAGAAACACGGCAAATAATTTTTATCCGGGAAGTGCGCAAAAAATGCTTTTGCGTTATAAATACAAATCAGGAAATGCGCTTCAATATGGCTTTACTGCTGAAAAAGATGCAGGCGAACAGTTCTTCAAAGGAGCACAAAAAAATGGATTTGACTTTTATTCTGCACATATTTTCATAAGAGACTTAGGGATGGTTAAAACTCTTGCGATTGGCGATTTTTCTGTAAATATGGGCCAGGGATTAACGCAATGGCAGACTCTTGCATTTGGAAAAGGCGCTGAAATTACCAACACCAAAAGGCAATCTGAAGTTTTAAAACCTTATAATTCTGCCGGCGAAATTATCTTCAACAGAGGCGTTGGAATTACTCTGCAAAAGAAAAATATAGAAGCAACTGGTTTTCTAAGTTATCGAAAATTGGATGCAGGTTTTAATACAGATACCTTAGACGCAATTGATTATATTACTTCTTTGCAAAGTTCAGGATATCATCGAACTGCTAGTGAAATCGCCGGAAAAGGCGTGCAAGGACAATTAAGTTTTGGAGCGAATCTTTCTTTTTCAAATGAAAAATTTCATATTGGAGCAAATGCGGTTCATTATGATTTTGAACATACGATTACGAAAGCAGATTATTTGTATAATAAATATGGTTTAACCGGAAAGCGCGCCGGCAATTACAGTTTGGAT
>DATILZ010000153.1:0-5432 GCA_035475995.1 Hanamia sp.
AAATGATTCAGTAAAAAATCAAAATCTTCAGGTGAAGCAGTTTTCATGATAATGTCTGAAACTACGTTGCCTAATTTTCCCAAAGCATCATTACTATACTTCTTTGCAAGCATATATGCTTCCTCAGGCTCCAGGTTTGCAAGGCCTTCAAGAGCTGCACCAGATACAGAATAAGATGAATCGGTTACATATTTTTCAAACAACGGCTGATATTTTTTATCCGCTTGTTTTGCAAGAATTTCAATCGCTTTTGCCTGTACTTTTTTGTTTGGATCTTTTGTCGCCAGTTGCTCGATCGTTGCCAGCACAGCTGGAACCGAATAACCTTTTGTATTGTCTAAATTTTCTAAAGTCAATAAACGTAAACCCCAATATTTATCATTTAACCCCAAAGCCAGGTTGTTGAGTTTATTTTTTGCAAAATATTCCAACGCCTCTCTTCTGTCGAGATAATTTGGCCCGTATTTATATTGTTGTTCATATTCATCGGCGTTTTTATGATCCTGTTTTATTGCCAGCAATACTTTATCAGCATCCACATTCACTAAGGAAGGTTTTTGCACGCTTGCAAAATAGAAAGTATCTGCAGCATTATCCAACCACACTTTATATCTTTTTTTATTAGTGCCCTGGCTATAAACATCAATCGCCACCGGAAGTTTAAAGATCTTTCCGGTATTCTGTGTTTGATTTACAATCACTCTTTCTTTTCCATTATTGTAATCATAATTAATATCAAGCGTTGGCTGGCCGCTTCCATAATACCATTGATTCCAAAACCAGTTTAGATCCTGACCAGTTACATTTTCAAATGCCAGCCTTAGTTCCTGTGCTTCCGCGCTTTTAAATTTATATAAATTCAAATATTCATTCAGGGCTTTAAAAAATGCAGCATCGCCTACATAATTTCTAAGCATATTTAAAATCCGTCCGCCTTTATTATAACTTACCGCGTCAAACATATCTTCCCGGTTTTTATAATAAAATCTTACAAGATCTTTATCCTCACTACCGCTCAACAAATAGCCTTGCATGTCTTCAAAGTTTTTCTCGTCTGCATTATCTTTTCCATGCCTGTATTCGCGCCACAGATATTCACTATAATTGGCAAAAGATTCATTCAGCGTTAGATTGCTCCAGCTTTCACAGGTTACCAAATCGCCAAACCAATGATGAAATAATTCATGAGAAATATCATCTTCCCATGCATTTCCATCCACCAGCTGTCGTGCATTTTGATAGGCGCCGTCCTGGTGAAGCGTGGCAGTCGTATTTTCCATTGCGCCACTCACATATTCCCTTCCTACGATCTGGTCATATTTTGGCCATGCGTAAGGATAATTTAAAATTTTTGAGAAAAAACCAATCATTGCAGGTGTTTCACCAAATATTTTTTTTGCTACAGGCGCATATTCTTTTTCTACATAATAATTTACCGGAATATTTTTATAACGGTCTTTCACAATTACATAATCGCCAACGCCCATGAAAAATAAATAAGGCGCATTGGGTAAATCCATTTTCCAATCATCGGTTCTGGTACCATCAGCATTTTTCTTTTGATTTACCAAAAGGCCATTGCTCAGCGTTACATATTTCCCAGGAACTGTCATGGAAATTTCCTGTGTTGTTTTTTGATCAGGCTTGTCTATTGTAGGAAACCATACGCTGTTCGATTCGGTTTCTCCCTGCGTCCAGATTTCGATATGTTCTTTTGTCTTGCCAAGCGGATTAATAAAATATAATCCTTTTGCATCTGTAATAGCTGCACTGCCATGCTCTTTTACTTCATTCGGTTTTGAAATGTAGTTGAGATAAATTATATATTTTTCTCCTTCTTTATAAGTTTTATCCAAAGTAATTCTGAGTTGTAAACTATCATAAGAATATTTCAAAGGTACTTTTGATTTCCCTTTTATTATTGCAATCTCTTTGATTTCCATGCCTTTTGCGTCAAGTGTTAAAGAATCTGTAGGATAAAAATGAGGCTGAAGTGTAACCCATTCCTGGCCATACATCCATTGTTTGTTATAATCAAAACTTACGGCAAGCTTCGTATGAACGAGGTCATTTATTTTAGGATAAGTTCCACGGTAAACATTCATCCATGCTGTGTCTGATGCAGATGAAGCGGTGTCTGATGTATCATCATTTTGTTGTGCGGTAGCAGAAGCAATTATTGCAAAAAACAAAAAAACAAGAGAGATTTTTTTCATCAAGGTTATATTATAGCAACAAAAGTAGTGGGTAAAGATAAAAAGTTCTTATTTTTTCTTTAGAAGGCAATTATTTATTATGAAATGAAATAGATTTGATGAAATAGATTTGCCGATTATGTTTATTCTTCGCTTCAAAAAGTTGTTGTTTCTTTTTTTGATAACTGTTTTTTCTCTTTCAGTAAAAGCACAAATAACTCATTTTGTTTATCTGCAAACGGAAAATGGATTACCTTTTTATGTAAGATTGAATAATAAAATAATCAGTTCTTCCGCTGCAGGATATGTGATCCTACCAAACATTGCTGATGGCACTTATCAAATCGCCGTTGGCTATCCTGAAAAACAATTTGCTGAAAAAAACTTTACTTTTTCTGTTGATAAAAATAATGAGGGCTTTCTTATAAAAAGTTTTGAGGACAAAGGATTGCAGTTGTTTAATCTTCAAACACTTGCTTTAATTCCACCTGATCAACTTGTTGCGGATACCACCAAAGTTGTAGCAGCGGCTCCGGTAAAAAAAGAGGCAGATCCATTTACTAAAATGCTTGCAAATGTTGTAAAGGATTCTTCGATTTTGGAAAACCATGAAATGGTAGCAGCAAATCCTGTAAAAACCGATACCTCTGCTGCGGTAAACACCGATTCGTCTGTTGCGGTAAATTCAATTCACTCATTGCCTGCGGTCCCAGATACAAATACCGTTGCACATACCAATCAGATTTCCAAACTTTTGAGCAAACAGGATAAAGATGGCTTGCAAATGATGTATTCAGATAGCAATAATGACAAAAAGGATACGATCAGAGTCTTTATTCCTACGCAAAAAAATCAATCTGTTGTTGATAATAATACCAAAAATGAAAATCCGCCTGTTTCTTCGTTTGCTGATACTTCTCAATACACAATTACTCCAACGGTAATAAAGCCATCAACGGATAGCAGCACCTCTGGCTTTGTTGCAAGAAAAGATAGTATTTATGTAAATAACGATTCAAAAACAGCTCCCGTTCAGGTTTTTACCATCGGTCCGGCAAAGGAAAATACTGATAAGAAAGCCGCTCCTGATGAAAATCCAGTAAGGAAAAAATCTGGTGCAATTACAGACGTGAAAATTACCAATGCATCTGGTGAGAAAGAGAAGAATAAGGAAACAAAAGCTTCAGAAAGTGAGATTCTGGTTATGCCGAAAGTAGTTACTGCTTCCAAAGTAAATTCGGATTGCAAAGCATTTGCGAGCAATGAAGATTTTTTAAAGCTTCGCAAAAAGATGGCAGCAGAAAGCGATATGGATAATATGTTGAAGACTGCCAGGAAATATTTTAGAAGCAAATGCTTCAGCACCGAGCAGATAAAAGACCTTTCGTATCTTTTTTTAACTAATGAAGGAAAATATAAGTTTTTTGATGCCGCTTATCCATTTACATCGGATTCTGATCAATACGGGGTTTTGGAATCTCAGCTTACAGATGAATACTATCTCACCCGTTTCAAAGCAATGATTCGTAAATAATCATTTTTAAAGGCTGTTTATGCCAAGATATTTTATAGAGGTCAGTTACAAAGGCACCAATTATTCCGGCTTCCAGGTACAAAAAAATGCGAACAGTATTCAGGCGGAAATTGAAAAAGCATTAAGCATATTTTTCAAACAACCTTTTATACTTACCGGCTCTTCCCGTACGGACGCCGGTGTTCATGCATTACAGAATTATTTTCATTTTGACAGTTATATTCCTTTAGAAGAAAAGAAAGGATTTATTTATAACCTCAATTCAATTCTTCCTGCGGATATTGTGATAAAAAGAATATTTCAGGTAGATGAAAATGCGCATTGCCGCTTTGATGCGCTCTCACGCGAATACAAGTACTATATTTTTAGAAATAAAAATCCTTTTTTACAAGACCGTTCTTTTTATTATCCTTATCCTTTAGATATAGATAAATTAAATGAAGCCGCACAATTATTAATGCTTTATAAAGATTTCACTTCTTTTTCAAAAAGAAATACACAGGTAAAAGATTTTATTTGTAACATTAAAAAGAGTGGATGGATTCAGGAAAATGAAAAACTTATTTATCATGTTGAAGCCAATCGTTTTTTAAGAGGAATGGTGAAAGGGCTTGTTGGTACCATGCTACGCGTCGGAACCGGTAAATTATCTTTAGCGGAATTTGAAGAAATTATTAAAAACAAGGATTGTACCAAAGCAGATTTTTCTGTTGATTCAAAAGGGCTGTTTCTTATTGCAGTTAATTATTCAACATAAAAATTCGGTTGTTTAAAGTTGCTTTAGAAAATAAGATAATAAGGTGGAATTAAAGATTTTATTATAAATTACTAAGGTTAAGGTCTTGCCTTTTCTAAAATTCAACTTTCTAAAACTCTAAAACCTTATCAACCTTAGTAATAATACACATACTAGAGAATCCAACCTTATTAGCTTCATTTTCTACTAATCGTGCAGAAAAATTTAAAAAATACAGACTTTCTTATCTTTTAAAAAAGCATTTACAGAAATTTAAGTAACTAAATCCTCTTTGCTTTAAGAAATTTATTCTCTTTTCCTATCTTTGCTCATGGCAACAATAAATAAACCCTCCGCTCCTTCAAAAAAAATCTTTGGTGAAGGATTAACCTTCGATGACGTCTTATTAATTCCTGCGTATAGCGAAGTTTTACCACGCGATGTAAATACTACAACACGTCTTACAAAAAACATAACCCTTAATATTCCAATGCTGAGCGCTGCAATGGATACCGTTACGGAAGCAAATCTTGCTATCGCTTTGGCAAGAGAAGGCGGCCTTGGATTTTTGCACAAAAACATGAGCATTGAAGAACAGGCTGCACAGGTTAGAAAAGTAAAAAGAAGTGAAAGCGGCCTCATTTTAGATCCAATCACTTTGAAGCTGGATGCCACTATTGGCGACGCATTGAAACTAATGAGAGAGAATCGCATTGGTGGAATTCCCATCGTGGATCAGGATGGAAAACTTGCCGGCATTTTAACGAATCGCGATTTAAGATTTGAAGACAATATGAAGCGGCCTGTGAGTGAATTAATGACTCACGATAATTTAATAACTGCTCCTGAAGGCACCGATTTAAAAAAGGCGCAGTCCATTTTAAGAAAATATAAAATTGAAAAATTACCGGTTGTAAATAAAAAAGGAATTTTAAAAGGACTGATTACGTATCGTGATATTTTACAG
>DATILZ010000154.1:0-2092 GCA_035475995.1 Hanamia sp.
CAGGATTATGATCCGAAAGTTCAATCGGCCATCCACCGGATTCAACCTTTTGAAAATGTTCAAAAAGTAACCCTGGCGGCAAGAGAAGCCGGTTATAAAAGTATCAGTCACGACCTCATTTTTGGATTGCCTTTTCAAACCTGGGATACGATGTGTGAAACAATTGAGAAAACAAAATCTCTCATGCCCGACAGGATTGCTTTTTATTCTTACGCTCATGTTCCATGGATTAAAGGAACAGGACAAAGAGGTTTTGATGAATCGGATCTTCCCTCCGCGGAACTAAAAAGAGCACTTTATGAAAACGGGAAGGAGTTGTTATACAAGCTTGGTTATGTAGAAATCGGAATGGACCATTTTGCTTTGCAAACGGATAGTTTGTATAAATCGATGCAAGAAAAAACAATTCATAGAAATTTCATGGGTTATTCTTCTTCTTCAACCCAATTAATGATTGGTTTAGGAATGTCTGCTATTAGCGACAGTTGGTTTGCATTTGCGCAAAATGAAAAATCGCTTGAAGAATATATTAAGACAATTGAGCAGGGAATTTTACCTGTTGTTCGCGGCCATGTTTTAAATGATGAAGATCTTGTGGTAAGACGCCACATTCTGAACCTCATGTGTCAATTAGAAACGTCGTGGGAAGATGAAAAAATGAACTTGCCAGAAATGGGAGAAATTCTTTTTCGTTTACAGGAAATGGAAAAAGATGGCTTGATTGAGTTGGAAAACAAACACTTGAAAATAACAGAAACCGGTAGAACTTTTGTACGGAATATTGCAATGGCTTTTGATTTGCGACTGGCACAAAGCCATTCTGAATCAAGGATTTTCTCAATGACTGTATAAATACTCTTTCAATAGTTTCCTGTAATGATTTACTCCTATTATTTACTACACAAAAAAATCTAAGATAGCTTACTCAGCGCGCTTCTTAGTTTTTCCAGCATTTCCGGAATTTCTTCTTTTTTGCAAGTACCCACACTGAGCCTGTACCAATCAGAATCTTTTGGTGCACCAAAAGCATAAAATGGAACTACAGCAAGTTTTGCTTCATTTAAAATATAAGAAGTAACGTCTGACTGAGTAGAAAGCAAATTGCCATTATTTGTTGTTTTACTGACCAAGCCGAGTTGAATGGTTAAATAAATCGCTGCCTGGGGCGCACATGCATCAACAGAAAAACCTTCTGCTCTTAATTTTTGAAAACCTTGATAAATGAGTTCCAATCTTTCTGCAAGTTCTTTTTTATAATGAAGCAAGTATTCATCAATAGCGTCATTCTGTAATAAAAACTTTGCAGTAGCATGTTCTTCTGCCATCGGGCTCCATGCGCCTATATGACTGTTAATCGCCTTCATTTTCGACAAAACATGTTGAGGCCCTAATGCCCAGCCAACCCGTACTCCCGTAGCCGCAAAGGCCTTGCTAATACCATCAATGAAAATAGTATAATCTTTCATTTCAGGACGCAGACTAACCGGATTATAATGAACCGTGTCTCCAAAAGTGAGCATCCAATACATCTGGTCATACATCACATACAATTTCTTTTCTTCAATGCTGCGATGTTTATTCTCTTCCAAAACCATATCGCAGATCTTTTCCAGTTCTTCTTTTTTGAAAACCGTTCCGGTTGGATTTAAAGGAGAACATAAAGCAATCAAAACCGCATCTTTCAAATGAGGTTTAATATCTTCTGCAGTTGGCATAAAATTGTTGTCGCGGGTTGCCTGGATCACTTCATGTTTACCTTCTGTAAAATGAACATAATGGTTATTATTCCAACTCGGAACCGAATAAATCACCTTGTCACCTTTATCTATCAGCGACCTGTATAAGGTATAAATGAGTGGCCTGCCGCCAGCAGCGATCAGAATCTCATTTGTATTAAAATCCAGCCCTTCCCTTTCTTTAATAAATCGTGAAACAGATTCGCGCAAAGCAAGAATTCCATCAGCCGGCGGATAGGTTGTAAATTTATTCCGGTAAGCTTCCACGATTTCGTTTTCTAATTCTTTTGGAATCGGAAATATAGAAGAATCAAAATCACCTATGGTAAAATTGGAGATCTTTTCACCACTTTTTA
>DATILZ010000155.1:0-5728 GCA_035475995.1 Hanamia sp.
GGAGGATAAAGGCAAAGCACAAGAGGCAGCCAGCTTGTTTCTCCAGGCATGGAATGAAGCTTCAAACGACTTTGAAAGATTTATTGCGGCACATTATGTAGCACGTCATCAGAAAAGTGTTGCAGACAAATTAAAATGGAGTCAAACAGCTTTACAATCAGCATTAAAAATAAATAATGACAACGTTACATCCGCTTACCCTTCTTTATATTCAAACATTGCCAAATACTATGAAGAGTTAGGAGACATTGACAATGCAAATAAAAATTATCAGCTATCACGTTCGTTTTCACGCAATCTGTCTGACAAAGGGCCCTTTTATCATGGCACCAAAGCGGATCTGCAGGTTGGAGATTTACTGTCAGCGGGATATAGGTCAAATTATAACACTGAAGTCGTCATGAATCATATTTATTTTACCGCCCTGGTAAATGGGGCCGGACTTGCCGCTGCCCTGGCAGCCGGTGAGGGACGTGAACGTGTTTATATCGTTGTGCCTACGGGCAGCTTTGAGAATGATCCGAATGTTACGGACAAAAAATTCCCCGGTAACCCCACAAGGTCTTATCGCAGCCAGGAACCATTGAAAATCGTTGGCGAAGTAACAGATTGGGTGAAACAAACACCTGGGGAAATTCAAAAATGGCGTGAAAAGCTGGCGAATATTAAAAAAGCAGAAATTATTAATTAATATAGTTTGCAATTCAACATTTAAAAATGAACAACTACTACATCTTATTTTACAAGACCATAGACGACTATACAGAAAGGCGTAAACCTTTTCGGGAGGAACATTTAAAATTAGGGCAAAATGCCTTTAAGAATGGAACCCTGATTATGGGAGGAGCACTTTCAGACCCTGCAGACAGTGCAGTATTAATTTTTAAAGGAGAAAGTCCATCGTTGCCGAAGAGTTTGCAAAAAATGACCCTTATGTCAAAAATGGCTTGGTAGTAGAATGGAAGGTCCGGCAATGGACTGTTGTTATTGGCAATGATTAGAAGTTTTCAATATGTGGCAATTACCTGCTTCATGATAATAATATGAATTTTTAGACAAAGGGTAGAAATAGATTTCAGGATAGGGGTTTCTGCAATTTGGTTTTAGCTTATTTAAAGAAAAGTCAATTCAAGCATCAGGCTTTGAAATCTAATGCCTTCTGCTTTCACCATTTAATATGTTCATCAATAAATTCAATGAGTCCATCAGCCATAGCGGCTTGCTCTTTTACTTTTGGATGGCCGGGCGTATTTTTATAGGGAGCAAAATAGGTAAACATCTTTTTGTCGTGTAACTCATCCACCGCCTTTTGAACATAACCCGGCCATGGCGAACCTTTTTTAGTAATATCCATATTGCCAAGCATGCAGATGATCTGCGCTTTTGGATAGGTGGTTCTGATCGTATGCACAAAGTTTTTATAGGCATTCACAATTTGACTGCTGTCGGGCGCTTTGGTTCCAAATCTTTTTTTGAACTGTTCATTATCCGGCAGGTTTATGATCCACGAATCATTTTGAAATAAATTGATCACAACAAGATCAGGAGTATATTTTGAAAAATCCCATTTACTTGTCGAATCTGTAGGGTCCAGCCTGTTGTACATTTCAGGCATGATCAGCGGAAACCAGCTCACCATAATTCCGATTCCGCTTTTGGCCGTACAATGATATTGTGCATTGAAATGCCTTGCGGTTATAGCCGCATAACTGTCATAATTATTTTCATAATATCCCAAGCGGGAATCCCCGGCCATATCGCTAATGGCATAGCCGCAGGTGATGGAATTGCCAAAGAATTCAATCTTTCTTTTTGGCAGTTTATCCGGCTTTAAAAGTTTGGTGCCTGCGTTTTCTATGAAGCCATAAAACCATGTTTTCCCTTTGTCCCATTCGGTTCGTTTAAATAATTGCAAGCTGTGTTTTCCATAAGGAAGTCCCTCGGCCAGCGATACGGTTTTTTTGAGCGTATCAAATTGAATTTTATAAATGCTGTCTTTATCAATAATGATATTGTAATAGTTGGAAGTATCCTGGTCCTTAAATATTCCCGAGATGCCGGTGCCTGTAAAATTGATGGTGACCGAAGTGCCCGGCCACATTAGCTCTGCGGCATTATTGCTAAAAGCGATCCTTCCTTCATACGCAATGTGTTTGTCATTGAAAGAAATGAATTGTTGTGAAAATCCATTGAGACTTAAAAAGATAAAAAGGACAGCAGTAAATAATTTGTTCATTATTGATAATTGATCGGCTAATGTAATTATTTATTGCATAAGAGACTCTGGTAAATGCTTACACTATACGTTTATATACCAGAAGTATAACGTCTGTCCAATTTTATTTACTGTTTGCCTTCATTAATAAACTTCATAAGATTATTGATATGACCATTCCAACCTTGTTCGCATGTATTATAACATTCTGCTTCAGGCACTAAACCAACATGTGTAAAATCAATTTTTGTTTTTCCGTTTTCTTCTGAAAGTTCAAAAACCACTTCTGTATTATTCCATTCTTTTTTATTCTGAAACCATGGCAAAAAACAATCTGTAACTTTCCAAGCCACTTTTTCATCAGGAATAAATCCACTCACAACAAAATCAACAAATGAAGGGTCTCCAAATGGAACAGTGAAAGTATCGCCCATTTTTTCAGCACTACCCGAAAAGTCTTCTTTCCACCAAACTACCTCACTGATCTTATTCAAGGCTTCTTTTTTAGATGCATTTACAATAATGGTTTTGTGATAATTTTTATCATTGGTTTTGTTTCCAAAATGTTGATTGCGAATCTCTCCGGCTTTAGCCATTTCTGTTGAAGGATTGCCAACAGTGATCAGGTGAAACAGCCAATCTTTTATGATCAGATCCCATCCTTTTTGGCACATTGCATAACATTCTTTTTCAGGAACCAATCCTTCGTGGGTAAAATGAAGAATGCTATGATCATCTTTGGCATTTATTTCAAAAATCATTTTTGTGTTCGTCCATTCCTGCTTATTATTTTTGAGCCAGTCAAGCCTGCTTTCAGTTACAAGCCATACAATTTTTTTGTTGGGAATTACTTCAACTAATTTTTGTTTTGAATAGTGCCTGTTAGGATGATTGATGATAAATTCATCATTCAGTCTGGAGCTATTGCCTTCAAAATCTGTGCTCCACCATTGGCTGACAATTCTGAGGGCATTGAAAACTTCTGTTGGTGATTGTGCTACCTCGATGGAGGTGTGATAATTATTGTTTTTCATCTTTTTTTATTTTAATGGAATACAAAAAAAGACAAAATCCGTTGGCGGAAATTGTAAAAATCGGAAGTGTTATTTCCGGTAATATCTTTCACCGAAGTCGTTGATTTGTTTTTCAAAGCGGGTAGGAGGTAAGCCGGTGAAGCGTTTGAAATCTTTGATGAAATGAGATTGATCGTAGTACAATTCGTAAAAATCATTCTTCAAAAAATATTTTTCATTGCCATTGATAAAAGCCTGGAAGTATTGTTTGAAACGGATTATGGAAGATAAATTTTTAGGGCTTACGCCGATTTTGTTATTGAATTTCATATTCAGCCAGCGGCTGCTGTAACCGGTTTTCTTTTCCAACTCTTTAATCGTTATTCTTCCTTTTGATGCAAGTATTTTTTCAATGCAATAGTCAAAGATTGAATCTTCATTTTGCTGTGAAAGTTGCCGGATAAGAAATTGTTGCAGCGCGGCTATTTTCTGATCTGCCGAAGGCAATTCATTTATTTGACGGATCAGCTGATTTCCTGTTTTCCCCAACAAATCTCTCAATGAATAAATCTTATTTTGAATTTCGTTGAGATTGAAATGAAAAAAACGATATGCGCCGAGCGGGTTAAATTCAATTCCGATCGTTTCAGTAGCCACATCTTCATCAGTATCAAGAATTACCGGCACGTCAATCAGTCCGGCCAAAGTGATGTCATTTTCTTTTGATAAAAATGTTTTTCCATCAACGGAGGCAACGATTCCATTCTGATAAGAAAGAGTGAGTTTGAGATTAGCATTGGGCACCACCAGTTTCATGTCCTCAACTGGCATTTTGCCGCCGCTTTCAAAAAGCCACATTTTTTCTATGTAATTCTTTAAAAGAAAATGAGATTCAATATGACGAAACAGGATGGACATTTCCTGCCTGAGTTTAAGGTTTTTTTAATTCATTAGTGCAAAACTGATGCTTCAGAACCCAAAGATATTGAAATCTTTTTCGATCAATAAGATACCTGATAATCTTCTGATAGGTTGACCGGCACTGTAACAGCCTCCGATATTTTTTTGTTGTTGGCTATTTAAAATTTTAAAATTTAAGACAAAAGCTACCGGAAAACTGGCATATCTTTTATTGATAAAAGAATATGTCTTTAGAGAAATACAAGCAAAAGCGCCACTTTGATAAAACTCCCGAACCTGTTGGTGGCACGCCTTCTCATCATCAATTGCATTTTGTGGTTCAGAAACATCATGCTTCTCATTTGCATTATGATTTTAGATTGGAGATGGAAGGAGTTTTGAAAAGCTGGGCCGTACCCAAAGGCCCTTCAATGAATCCTGAAGATAAGAGACTGGCGATGATGGTGGAAGACCATCCATGGGATTATCGGAATTTTGAAGGAATTATTCCGGAAGGATATGGAGCCGGAACCGTGATCGTGTGGGATGAAGGCACTTATGAACCTGAAGAAAAAAAGAAAACAAAAAAAGAAAATGAGAAGTGGCTGATGCATCATTTATACCAGGGCGCTATTTCCTTTGAGCTGCATGGACATAAATTAAAAGGCGGGTTTTCTTTGGTAAAAACAAAAGAACGTGGAGATAATGCATGGCTGTTAATTAAGAAGAAAGACCAGTATGCATCGACAGAAGATATTACCAAAAAGGACAAATCAGTTTTATCGCATAAAACGCTGGAACAGGTAAAAGCAAATCCTGAAAAAGAATGGCAAAGCAATCGTGCAAAAAAAGCGGAACCCGGGAAAAAAGCTGACCGCAGTAAAAGTGAAAATGGGGATGAAGACGAAATTACCGCATTGATAGAGAAGGGAAAGAAAACAAAATTCTTGTCAGAAGTAAAACCAATGTTATGTACGCTGATCAAAGAACCGTTTGATGATCCTGATTTTTTATTTGAAGTAAAATTGGATGGCTTTCGCATCATTGCTTATGTGCAGCAGGATAAGGTAATGCTAAGCTCCAGGAGTGGTTTGGATTACACACGAAGATATCCTTCAGTGGTAGAAGCGTTATCAGGTCTCGGTTGCGACGTGATCCTCGATGGTGAGCTCGTGGCATTGAATGATGAAGGCAAACCTGATTTTGATGCTTTGCAAAAGAATAACGCTCAAAATCATTTGGTGTTTTATACGTTTGATATTCTTTGGTATAAAGGATATAGCCTGATGAAGCTTCCATTAACGGAAAGAAAAGACATTCTTTCCAGCGTAATTGATTTTAATGATGTAATAAAATACAGTGACGATTTTGATGAGGGAATTCTGTTGTTTGAATTGATGCAAAAACAGGAGATGGAAGGAATCGTTGCTAAAAGAAAAAGCAGCAAATATGAACCCGGAAAACGCGGCAAAGACTGGTTGAAAGTATCAACTGAAAAGAGGCAGGAATTTGTAATTGGCGGCTGGACCGAATCTGACAGTGCGGCGCCGTTTGCTTCACTGCTTTTTGGTTATTATAAAGATGGAAAATTAATTTACCA
>DATILZ010000156.1:0-5101 GCA_035475995.1 Hanamia sp.
AAAGAAAAATAAAAAGGTAGGTCAGATTCGATTCAGGAATAAAGCATGCTCGTTTTATGATTTTAAAAATCCACTAAATCTCAGTAAAGATGATTCTTTATTCGGATCATTTTACAGTTGCAAAAAAACATTCCCATCAGCTTCAGTTAATGAATAAATATGAATATTTTCTTTTGCAGGCCCGGCTTTTACAAAGCCATTATTTACATCAAACTGTGAACCATGCCACGGGCATTGAACGGTAGCGCAGATCATTGCTCCTGCTGCAAGTGAGCCGCCTTTGTGTGTACAATGATCATCAAAAGCGACATAACCTTTTTCAGTTTTTCCGAGTACAATCCTTTTGCTTCCAATATGCAGCAATTTCATCTGGTTCAATTTTAATTCATCATTCGCCGCCACTTTTATTTTTTCTTTTGTTTCTTCAAAATAGGCTTCTTTCCATTTTCCTGCTTCGGCATAACGGGGATCCACACCGATTTGATTGCGATATACCAATGTTCCCCCAAGCCAGCCGGCAATAAAAATGAGAATTACACCTGCACCTTCAAGGATCAAAATTAAAGCCGTCTCCGGATTTTCATTTCGGCGGATTATGAAGGCAATGAAAAATAAAATAAGATGCGACACGTTTACCAGCGCATGTTTTAATCCCCGCTTCTTTGCAGAGCTTTTTGGTGGAACGGTAAAAAGATAATCTATCAAGCCCGGAATTGCGGCAATTAACCCGGTTACTATTCCAGCTATTACCAGGTAATAACCGGTTTGCCAAAAAGTGTCATTACCAGAGATTTTTGCAATTACATCGCAAATAAATGTTCCAATCAGAAAAGCAATTGGGAAACTTACTAAAATGGGATGCAATGGATGGCTTTTATAACTTGCTTTGCTTCTCATAAAATATTTTATTTTTTGCGCCGCAATAATCTTACCTGAAATTTTTTAACTAAAACGAAAATTGCAGACGGCATAACAATTGTATGAAAGGGGATAACAACAATTGGATTAATAATATGAGATCATTAGTAAGAAAACTGATAAAAATACTCGCCGAAAAAAAACTAACGGTTTCTTTTGCTGAAAGTGTAACCTGTGGTTTAGCTTCCAATGAATTAAATTGTACAACCGGTACTTCTGATGTTTTTATGGGAAGTATTGTATGTTATAATGAAAAAGTGAAAATCGATTTATTAAAAGTAGATCCGGCATTAATAAAAAGATACACTGCAGAATCGCAGGAAGTAACGGATGCATTGGCACTCAATCTTCAGCAATTAATTCATGCAGATATTTATGTTGCCATTACAGGATTAAATGCAGACGGAGGAAGTGAAACGCCTGAAAAGCCGGTGGGGACTGTCTTTTTTTCATTACTTTACAAAGGAAGGCTGGTAAGATGCCGAAAACTATTTAAAGGATCTCCTTTAAGAATTAAAAAAGAAGCCTGTAAGGAGGTTTATAAAATGATCATTGCCGAATTGGAAAAGTAGCTGATGAGTATGCTCTTTTCTAACAAATCTTATTTTTGCTTTCAGTAAAAAAAAATAGGCCGCTTTCTTATTTTGTCATAAAAGTGGTTTATCGGCGATTTCGCCCAATGCGGCACAAACCCTGCATCTCGGCTCATATAAGTCTTTTTCGCCCAGTAAAACCTGGCCGCCGGTTTTCACTTTCCTGTAACTCACGTTCGCAATATTTCCACAAACCACACAAATGGCGTGCAGCTTGGTAATATAATCGGCAATGGCAAGCAAATTTGGCATTTGGCCAAATGGTTTTCCCTGGTAGTCCATGTCGAGTCCGGCAACAATTACGCGCATTCCTTTTAGCGCCAGCGTTTCACAAACATTGGCGATTTCATTATCAAAAAACTGTGCCTCATCAATTCCTACCACGTCCACATCCTGTGCCAGCAAAAGAATGGTTTGAGAATTGTCTATTGGTGTAGATTGAATTTTATTTTCATCGTGGCTCACAATTTTTTGTTCATCAAAGCGGATATCTATCGAAGGTTTGAATATTTCTGCCTTCAGATGTGCAATTTCCACCCTTTTTAATCTTCGGATCAGCTCCTCAGTTTTGCCGCTAAACATGCTGCCACAAATCACTTCTATCCAGCCACGTTTTTCTCCTTTAAAATTGGGTTCTATAAACATTTTTGCATTTACTTTTAATTTTCAATTTGTAACTTAGCCATTTCAAAGAAGGAATCTTTGGAACAGATTGCAAGGTTAAAATGATTTTTCGTTAAATCAAAAACAAACATTTTTTTCTAAACCTATTTACATTTTATATATGGAAAGAGTGTCAACACTCCTGAAAAAACTCCAAAAGCAAGTAGATGATAATTCTCCTGCAATAGAAATGTTACAAACGGTACAAATTTTACAGACAGAACTTATTAATAAAATTGAAAAAAAGCCAGGTTGTGATAGTAAGAAAATTTCGGTGGTAATGCCTGTTGCATTTAATATCGCCGCCATTGAACAAATAAATTCTTCTACTGGAAAAGTAGTAGAAATTTTGCAGGTAGATGAAAAAGCAATTGAAGAGGAACTGGAGCAAATAAAGAAGAATGCAGAATCGGTAAATGCAAAAACTTCTCACAACAGGCCAGCGTATTCATACGATCCGATACAGGAAGTACCTACACTTGCTCACCAGGAGCCGGTAGAGAAAAAACTTTCTTTAAATGAACTTCCTTTCGAATATCCCGAGTCTTTGAATGACCGGCTGAAAGAAAGTAAAATTGAACTTTCTCAATCGCTCACATCCGCTCCGATCAAGGATTTGAAAAAAGCAATTGGGGTAAATGACCGGTTCCTTTTTATTAATGAATTGTTTCGTGGCGATGAAGCAATGTATGAGCGAAGTATCAAAACCATACAAAACTTTTCCATTTTTGCAGAAGCAGAATTCTGGATCAGAAGAGAACTAAAGGTAAAAATCGGCTGGCTTGACAGTGATCCGATTGTAAAACAATTTGATCAGTTGGTAAAGAGAAGATTTTCATAATGAGTAGAATAAATTAAAGCCGCGTTGGCGCTCTTCTCGGTAAAGAACAGGAGGAATCACCCTTATTTGTTGCTTTACTCCAAATGATTTTTTATTTGTAATATTCATCACCGTCATTCTTTATTATCCTCATCGCCCATCACAAGGTTGGCGCCTCCATCACGCATGATCTCGTCCATATTCCGGTCATTATCAATAATCCCTTTTTCTTCCAGCATCCGCATATCTTTTGCATCTTTTAGAAATTCGGAGGCAAAGATGAATTCATTTAGTTTCTGATTTTTATTAAAAATGATTTCTTTATTATTTCCCTCCCATTCATTTTTCCCGTGGTAGAGATAGAGAATATTTTCACCAATTTCCATCACGCTGTTCATATCGTGTGTATTGATCACAGTCGTTATATTGTTCTCTATCGTGATCTCGTGGATCAGTTTGTCGATCACCATAGAAGTTTGGGGATCAAGGCCGGAATTCGGTTCATCACAAAATAAATATTTCGGTTTTAAAACAATCGCACGGGCAATTCCAACTCTTTTTTTCATACCACCACTTATCTCCGACGGGAACTTCGTATTCGTTCCCTTTAATTCGACTCTTTCAAGCACATCATTTACCCGGTCCATCTTTTTTTGAAGATTCCATTTGGTAAACATATCCAATGGGAATTTTACATTTTGTTCTACAGTCATGCTGTCAAAAAGTGCGGAGCCCTGGAAAAGCATTCCGATTTGCTGGCGCAATTCTTTACGGTCTTCTTCCGACATCGTCGTTAAATTTTTACCATCAAATATTATCTCGCCACTGTCCACTTCAAATAAGCCCACCATACATTTTTGCAAAACCGTTTTGCCGCTTCCGCTTGTGCCAATGATCAGGTTGGTTTTTCCCGTTTCCATTATTGCACTTATATCCTTCAGTATTTCTTTATCGCCAAAAGATTTTGAAACGTTTTTAATTTCAATCATAAAAGTGCAATTGTATATTATAATATTACTGTTTGGTGTTCACTTTTTTTACAAAATAAAGAATGCAAGTAAATAGTCAGCAAATAAAATCAGGATACAACTCGTAATAACTGCTATGGTACTTGCTCTTCCTATTTCCAAAGCACCACCCTTTACATTATATCCGTAAAAAGAAGAAACACTGCTGATGATGAAAGCAAATGAATAAGCTTTTATTAATGCAAACCATACATTTTTGGGAACAAAATTCATCAGCAGGCCGCGATCATAAGTATCTGCAGACAGAATGCCACCAAGGCTCCCTGCCACTCTTCCGCCCCAAATACCCAGAACCATTGCCAATATAACCAGCAAAGGAATGGTGATCAAAGCGCCTAAAATTTTTGGTGCTACTAAATAAGATTTGGTATTGATGCCCATAATTTCCAAAGCATCAATTTGTTCGCTTACCCTCATATTTCCCAATTCACCTGCGATCTTACTGCCTACAACTCCGGCAAGTACGATGCAAACGAGGGTAGGAGCAAACTCGAGGATAACAGTATCGCGTACGATCTGCGAAATAGTTTCCTTCGGAAGTATAGGGCTGGTAAGCTGATAGGCAGTCTGGACAGCGCTTACAGCTCCCATAAATACAGAAATAACAGCAACAATCCCGAGCGAGCCGATTCCAATTTCCACCGATTGATGCATTAGTTCTTTCCAGTACATTTTAAAATTTTCCGGCTTGGTAAACATACCTTTCATCATCAAAAGATAAGCGCCAATGGAAGAAAATAGTTTCATTTTATTTGCTTAAATTTTTTACGATTCTTCTGATTTTTTACTTTTTCTCCATCTGCTCACCGGCGCTTCATCTTCTGCTTTTTTTCGTTTGCATTTTGATTGCGCATCTACTACTGCAATTAGAACCATATTATAAATACTGCGTACATGACTTCCCAACTGAAGAATATGCACCGGTTTATTCAATCCCAACAGAACAGGGCCAATCGCTTCTGCGCCGCCTATTTCCTGTAAAAGATTATACGTTACATTGCCAGAAGCAAGATTTGGAAAGATGTAAATGTGTTGATCTTTCCAAATCTTGCTTCTGGCAATGTAACGTATAATCTTTT
>DATILZ010000157.1:0-18533 GCA_035475995.1 Hanamia sp.
CAAAGTGGGCGGCGCAAGAAAGGCGGATAAAAGCTGGATTGCATTCAACCGGCCTGAGAATTTGCGCAGCAGTATTGACAATAACCTTCGCACTCTAAAACGGGAGCAAATGTCTCTTGTTCATTTCCGGGTGATAGGCGGAACCGGTGTGCCGTTCAAAGAATCTTTAGATGCGATGTTTGAACTTCAAAAAGAGGGAAAAATATTGCACGTTGGCGTAAGCAATGTCAGTGTTGATGAATTAGAAACTGCTATGTCAATGGGTAAAATTGCCACCGTCGAAAATATGTATGGCCACGGCCAACGAACTTCTTTAAATATGCAACACGGCGGAGAAAACCGCGGCGGAGAAGAAGTGCTTCCGATATGTGAGAAAAACACAATTCCACTGATTCCTTATTTCTCTTTGTTTCAATCCATGCCAAAAAAGGACGACCGGATTTCGATGATAGCAAAAAAATACAACGCTACAGAAGTACAGATTAATTTAGCCTGGCTGCTGCATCGTTCACCATGGATTCTTCCAATTCCCGGCACTTCATCATTGAAGCATTTTGAAGAAAATTTGAAAGCTGTAGATATCAATTTGACTGAAGAAGACATGAAGTTTCTGGAATAGGAATTAGATTTTAATATAGATGAATTTTTCCAACCAACTACTGTTTTGGATACAAAATTAGTAGATTTGGTTACGTCTGTTTTTTTATAGCTCGGCAACTTTGCAGTATAAAAAACAGAAAAATGAAAATTACACTTACAGGCTCATTAGGGCACATCAGCAAGCCCCTTGCAAAAGAATTAGTTCAAAAAGGACATTCCGTAACCGTCATCAGCAGTAATCCGGAAAAACAAAAAGACATTGAAACCATTGGCGCAAAAGCTGCTATCGGCACAATGCAAGATGTGGATTTTCTGACTGCAACTTTCAAAGGCGCGGATGTTGTTTATCTTATGGAAGCGCTTGGCGCCAGCAGTTTTTTCGACCATAATCTTGACTATATGGCCACTATTAATAAGATTGCTAATAATTATAAACAAGCCATTCAACAGTCGGCCGTAAAGCGTGTAGTTCATCTCAGCAGCATTGGCGCACACACAGATAAAGGAAATGGCATGTTAGCTTTTCATTACAATGTAGAAAATATTCTAAAACAATTGCCGGAGGATATCTCTATTAAATTTATGCGCCCGGTGGGTTTTTACATTAATATGTTTGCTTTTATTCCAACCATAAAAACACAAAATGCAATCGTACAAAACTATGGAGGCAATGAAAAAGAACCTTGGGTTTCGCCTTTGGATATTGCTGCTGTCATTGCCGAAGAAATGGAAAAACCATTTCATGGGAGAGAAATCCGGTACATAGCAAGCGATGAAGTTTCGCCAAATGAAGTAGCAAAAGTATTGGGCGAAGCTATAGGCAAGCCAGGTTTGAAATGGCTGCAAATACCTGACGAACAAATGTTGAATGGAATGAAAGCGGCAGGAATGAATCCGGAGGTTGCGAAAGGTTTGGTGGAAATGAATGCAGGAAGGCGTGGCGGTGTCTTGTATGAAGATTATAATCAGCACAAACCAATTTTAGGAAAAGTGAAACTCAAAGATTTCGCAAAAGAGTTTGCAGATGTTTATAACAGCTAAAAAACCTAATAGCATATTGCTAAAAACGAAACAAAATATAAACATGAAAACAGTATTAATAACAGGAGCAAACAAAGGAATTGGTTTTGAAACAGCCAGGCAACTGGCGCAATTGAATTACTTTGTTTACCTGGGTAGCCGAGATAAAAATAAAGGACTGGATGCTATAAAAAATTTGAATCTTGCAGGAATTTCGAATGTAGCATTGATAGAAATTGATGTTACAGATAAAGATTCTATTAAACAGGCAAAACAGGAATTGACAAACAAAATTAAAGTTTTAGATGTTTTGATAAACAATGCAGGTATTGCTGGTGGACAGCCTCAAAACATATCCACAATTGAGATTGAAAATTTGCGAAAGATATTTGATACCAACTTTTTCAGTGCCGTACAGGTGACGCAGCAATTTATGAATCTTTTAAAAAAGTCGAAGGAGCCAAGAATCGTAAACGTTTCAAGCGGATTAGGTTCCTTAACCCTTCACAATAGTGTTTTAAATCCTAATTTTGGAATCTATGATGCTTACAGTTGTTCAAAAACGGCGTTGAATTCTTTTACCGTAATGTTGGCGAATGAACTTAAAGACAAAAATTTTAAAATCAATAGTGTTACGCCGGGTTATACGGCAACAGACCTGAATAACTTTAAAGGAACGGGAACAGTAGAGCAAGCTGCGAAAGTGCTTGTAAAATATGCAACCCTGGGTAATGATGGACCAACAGGTAAATTTTTCAGCGACGAAGGTGAAGTACCATGGTAAACCACTGAAATAATTTAAAATGAATAATAAGCAGGTTCACAGGATTAAAACGATAAGCGAATACCACCAGGTAATGGGACTTCCTAAGCCAGAGCATCCGCTGATTAGTATCATTAATATTGAAACCATTAAGCATTCGCCCGCCCATGAACCGGTAATGCGGGTGTTTGACTTTTATTTTATTGCGTTGAAAAGAAATTGTAATGCCAAATTCAGATATGGCCAGCAGCAATATGATTTTGATGAAGGAGTGATGTTTTTTATTGCTCCTAACCAGGTTTTTGGAATTGAACCCGGCAAAGACGAAACCTTAAAACCATCCGGATGGATGTTACTTATCCACCCGGATTTCCTTTGGCATACAGCTTTGGCAAAAACCATAAAGCAATACGAATATTTTAGTTATTCGGTAAATGAAGCCTTATTTGTTTCAGAAAAGGAAGAAAAAATCATTATAAACATCATGGAAAATATTCAGCAGGAATATCATTCCAATATTGACAAATTCAGCCAAAATGTAATTATTGCTCAACTGGAATTATTGCTCACTTACTCCGAACGATTTTATGAGCGTCAATTTATTACACGAAAAATAAGTAACCATCAAATCCTTGAGCGTTTGGAAAATGTATTATCCGATTATTTCAACAGCGATGATTTAGTTACGACAGGATTACCCTCTGTTCGACACATCGCGGAATTATTAAATGTTTCACCAAATTACTTAAGCGGGTTATTAAAAGTATTGACAGGGCAAAATACACAGCAACACATTCACTGGAAACTAATAGAAATGGCAAAAGAAAAATTATCAACCACCAGTTTATCAGTAAGTGAAATCGCATATGAATTAGGATTCGAACATCCGCAGTCGTTCAGTAAATTATTTAAAAGCAAAATCAATCTCTCACCTTCAGAATTCAGGGAGTCATTTAATTAAAAAAAGCAGACTCTTCTGCGTTTTAAATTTCCGATGTTGGAAATGCGGATTCAAATACGCCATACAGTATCAAATTTGCCGCCGCTTTTTGAAAATGAATACTTCCGATTTTTCAGAATAATCATGATAGGAATGGGCTAATTCCCATCCATTGAAGTAAAAGAAATTCAGTAAAAAAGTAAGACTTGTCCTTGCAAAAATCAATGCTGATCCATTATTATCGGTAACGGTCAGTTTTTTTCTGCCGCCCAATTGCCCGTAATCAAAAGCTATAGTTTCCCATCTCGTTTCTATTTGCCCATATTCGGCATCAATACTGTCCAACCTTATTCCATTAACATAGCCATGCGTTTTCGGATTTATTACTGCCAACGCACTCCTTTCCTGGCTTTGAGAAAAAGCAAACAGCGATTGAAAAATAAAACAGAAGAATATAAATATTTTCATAATGGTAATGACTTAGGGCACGAATTTCGAAATTTAAATAAAAGAATGATTCTATTCCTTTTTTACAAAAACAAGAATTACGGTTATTTATTGGTTTGCTGCATCAGCACATTCATTCATTTTTCACATTTTCACATTTTCACATTTTCACACTTGCCTTTTTCTCATTTACATATCCTGATGGAAGAATGTTGAATTCATTTTTAAAGCACTTCGAAAAATGCTTCGGATTATTAAAACCTACTTCGTATGCTATTTCAGCAATCGTCATTTCTGAAGATTCAAGTAATTGTGCAGCTCTTTGCAGACGAATGGTGCGGATAAATTCTATGGGAGTTTTTCCGGTAAGAGCAAAAAGTTTTTTATACATTGCAACCCTGCTCATAAAAAGTTGCCTGCTCATTTCCTCAACAGAAAAACCTGGATTTGAAATATTTTCTTCTACGACACTCAATGCCTGCTGAATATATTTTTCATCAGCCGATTCCACTTCCACCTCTTTTGCATGCACCTGCACCTGCTTCTGATAAGTTTTTTTAAAAGATTCCTGTTGGAAAAGAATGTTTTTTACTTTCGATAAAAGTACTTCTGTGTTAAAAGGCTTTGTCAGGTAATCATTGGCGCCTACATTCAATCCTGCAAGCAGTTGCTGTTGAGCAGTAAGCGCTGTAAGCATGATGACCGGAATAAAATAAGTGCGCTTATCCGAACGGATCTTTTTACACAAATCAATGCCATTCATTTCCGGCATACTAATGTCGCAAAGCACCAGGTCCGGATGTATGGAAAGCGTTTTATTCCAGCCAGATTTTCCATTTTCTGCTTCTTCAACAATGAATAAATGTTTGAGATTGTCTTTAAGGTGTTGCCGGAAATCTTCATTATCCTCCACTATTAAAATTATTTTCTTTTTAAATAATTTATGATCGTGTTTTGTCCGGTTTGTTTCATTTTCTCCACTGCACAGCTGTTCACATATAGGTTCTTTTTCATCTTCTGTTACAATTGATTTTTGCTCAATTAATGAAAGTGGCAGCGATAGCAGAAAACTGCTGCCTTTATCGAGTTCACTATTTACAACAATAGTTCCTTCCAGCATCTTTACGAATTCTTTCGTAATGGCAAGCCCGATGCCGCTTCCCTGATTTACCATCCTTTGAGGAATATCATTTTGAAAAAAACGTTCGAAGATTTTTTCATGTTTTTCTTTTTCTATGCCAATACCTGTATCGCTTACCGTTATCTGTAAAACCGGCTTTTCCTTTTTTTCAGAAAAAGACACCTCCACCTTCACCTTGCCGCCGGCATCTGTAAATTTGAAAGCATTCGATAAAAGATTGAAAAGTATTCTTTCCAGTTTATCATGATCAAAACTTGCGAATAATTTTTCTGTAGATGAATGAAAATTAAAAGCAATTTTGCGGCTGTTTGCCAGCTCAGAAAAAGAAAAAGAAATTTCTTTTACAAACTGAATAATATTTCCATCGGTCATATTTATTTGCAGTTCCTTCTCTTCCATTTTTCTAAAGTCGAGCAATTGATTTACCAGGTTCAAGAGCCTTCTCGCATTTCTATGAATTAATAAAAACTGATCGCGGATATCAGATTCCGGCGTATTGTTTATTAATTTTTCTGTAGGAGAAATGATGAGAGAAAGTGGTGTGCGAAACTCATGGCTCACATTCGTAAAAAATTTGATCTTCATCATATCAAATTCATGTTGGCGGCTTGCTTCCTTTCTTTCCTGTTCTATTTCAAACCAGAGCCTGGCGCGCTTTATAATCATTTGGCGGCCAATAAATAAAATAACGATAAGTAAAAATAAATATGAAAAATAAGCTAAAGGAGTTCGCCAAAAAGGCGGTAAAATACGGATTTTGGTAAGCAGCACTTCTTTACTCCAGCTTCCGTCATCATTGATCACTTTTACTTTAAAAACATATTCTCCCGGATCAAGATTCGTGAAAGTTGCATTGCGGTTTTTAGCATCGGTAATCAGCCAGTTGTTATTAAACCCTTCTAACTGATAAGCATATTTTATTTTTTGAGAAGTATAATATTCCAGGTCTGCAAATTCAAAAGTAAATACGTTTTGATTGTATGGCAGTGTTATTTCTTTATCCCTTGTAACAGATTGTGGCAGAATAATATGGCCGTTATACTTTTCCCCAATCTTTACACTCTTGTTGAAAATCTGCATGTCGGTCAGTACAATAATATGCCTCGTCTTTTCTGAAGTAATATTCTTTGGATAAAAAATATTGAATCCGTTTGCACCCCCAAAAGTAAGTTCGCCACTTCTTGTTTTCAACGCTGCGTTTTCATTAAATTGTTTGCCCTGCAATCCGTCAGTCTCATCATAATTAATAAAGTGGATCGCTAATCCTGCCGTATTATTCCGGATTACTCCATTTGCTAATCCATTTGGCGTACTCAGCCATAAATTATGATTGTTGTCTTCCAGAATAGTGAGAATACAATTGTCGGGAAGTCCATCATTCGTTCTATATGTTTTAAAAGTATGGGTAGCAGAATCAAAAAGATTCAAGCCATCTCTTGTGCCAACCCAGATCAATCCGCGGCTGTCTTCAAAAATGTCAATTACATTATTCTGGCTAAGGGTTGATGGATCATTATCTACATGCAAATAATGTTTAAAAGCACCGGTTTTCTTTTCTAAAACATCAATGCCATAAGCAGTTGCAATCCAGATATTACCATTTCTGTCTTCAAGAAGATCGGCAATGTAAGTGGAGTGAATGGAGTTTGGTGCGTTTGCTTTATAATGAATAAATTTATTATTTTGCCGGTCAAATAAATCCAAACCTTCTGCTAAGGTGCCTATCCACAAACGATTTTGTCTGTCTTCCATTATTTCCCATACGCGGTCGTCAGAAAGACTGTTGGCATCTTCTTTATTATTTCTATAATGAATAAATTTTTTGCCATCAAAACAATTGAGGCCACCGTAATAAGTTCCGATCCACAGTTTTTTTTCATGATCAATGCAAAGGCTCACAATTACATCGTTACTCAAACTATTTGGATTGGAAGCGTCATGCTGATACCTTTTGAAACTGTTGTTTTTACGGTCAAAATAAATCAATCCTCCTCCATTTGTGCCAATCCATAAATTTCCTTTTTCGTCTTCTGCAAAACGATTGATATCATCATAAGGAAGACTGTTTTTATTAAAAGGATTGTGTTTTAATAAAGGAAAATTAATGGTACTGTTGTGAAAATAATTGATACCTTTTTTAAAAGTTCCAACCCAGATAATGCCAAGATCATCTTTGTAAATCGAATTGATACTATTCTGATTCAGGCTCTTGGCATCATTTTCGTCATTCATCAAATAATCAACCCGGCTTCTGTTTCTATTTACCAGATTCACACCACCATGGTCTGTAGCAATCCAGATGTTTCCTTTATCATCTTCAATCATGCCTGTAATCACATTCGTATTTAGCCGCAGCTTTTTTGAATCTTTATTTAAGGGCAAAACAGTATTGGAAGAAGGTTTATAATAAAATGCACCGGTTATTCCATATATCCAAAGATCATTTTCATTGTCAGCAAACAGAAAAAAATCGCCTGCCTGGTTATTCAACTGCTGCAGAGCGGTGGATCTGAAAGTAACCGAGCCGGAGTTTTTATCTATTTTATCTAAAACCCTGTTTTTGTAAATAATCCATACATCGCCATCTGGTGCAATCGCAACGGAAGAAACATCATTTGAATAAATAGGTCTGGCAGGGCTTTCGCTGCTGTAGAACTCAGTTTTCTTACTGATTTCATTGTATTTGTACAATCCTTTGCCCGGATATGCAAACCAGAAATTATGGTTATTATCCTTTACTATATCTGTGAATGAGCCATCAGGTAAACCAGCAGATGCTAAAAGCTTTTCAGGATGCACGTCAAATTTTTCGGTATTTGGATCGAAAATATTCCAGCCCCTTCTTGTATCCACCCAAATTTTATTTTCTGGCCCTTGTTCTATCTTTGTAATAAAATCATCATTGATAGAAGTGCTGTCCCGCATTTCGTGTTTAAAAATCCGGAACTTATAGCCATCCCATCGGTTCAATCCAGCCATTGTTCCAAACCACATAAAACCCTTATCGTCTTTAAAAATCGCATTGACCTGATTATTTGAAAGGCCATTGAAAATATCTATTTGTGAAAAATTATAAGATGATTGTTGCGCAGAAAGATTTATCTGTACGCAAAAAGTAAGTAATAAAATTGCAAACTTCAATCTCATATTCCTAAGTTAGCGGAAAATATTTGAAAGAATAAAAGTCGGCATTTTAAAATGAAAAACATTACTTCATTTTTACACCAATTCTTAAAAGTAGTATTCCACATAAATAAAACACGCAATAGAAATCTATTGCGTTGCATTATTAAAATAAGAATTTTATTTATTTGTTGATTTGCTGATGCATTAAGATGGTACAACGGTACAATAGACTACTACATCGTTAAAGTCATTATCACAATCTGGTGAAGTGCGATCCCTGTCTTCAAATCCTATCAGTACTTTATTTTCAGGGGCATAATTAATTAATACCGCATGTTTTTTCAGTTTTGGATCTACTTCAGGATTCAAAGCATCGTTTGAGCAAAAATGCACGGCATTGTTATTGAGTGTTCTTTTAGTAGTATCCCAAGCATTTTGCATTAATACAAAACCCAGTGAGGTTCCTACTTCAAAAGTACCCAACTTCACTTTATCACCAGGCACTAAACCTGAAAGACGGCCGGCATTTGGAAAAATGTAAGTGATTGAGTCAATGTCTTTTGAACTGGTAGGAGGCTTGCTCGTAGGATAGGTATAATATGCTATTGAATTGGAATTGGCGCTAACACCGGAAACAAAAGTGATATAAACGTCTGAAGGTTTTGAAATTGTGATGTCCCCGATAGCAGGATTATTAAATAATTCAGGATGAGAAAGAGACAAATTTTTACCATCCGGAAGAGTTGTACTAATGAAATCAAGCATGGCTGGCGAAATATTATCGTGCATCATATTCAGAGGCGTTCCTGCCGAATTATACGCACCTAAATTTACGTAGGTGGTTGAAGTAAACTTCACCGGTTTGGTTACCGGATCTTTTTTACATGCATTCAATGACAAAAGGGTAATAAATAAGTAAAGGTAATTTTTAGTTTTCATAAACTTTTTTTTAATTTATAAGAAGAATTTAAAAATTAGATAAAATATAAAACAAACGATTTCTTAAAGCAAAAACGTATTTCCTGTAATTTTAGTTCAACCTGCTAAATTTATTTGTAAAGACAAATATTCTGCCATTATAGTTGTTTCAGTGAAATCAATAAAAAAAATTTGACAGTAAACAAACGAATCTCAGTAATTTGACTTTTGCCAGAATAACACATACCCTTTCAGTTACGAAATTTCCACCAGTTCAATATCGAAAACAAGTTCTTTTCCAGCCAGTTCATGATTTGCATCCAATACGACAACATCATCTTTGATTTCGGTAACCACCACAGGAATTGGTTGCCCTGCCTGGTTTTGCAATTGTAATTTCATTCCCGGTTCCAACTTCATATCCTCAGGAATGTTCGATTTAGGAAATTCGATTATTGCATCGGCATTTTTTTCCCCATAAGCATTTTCCGGAGCTATATTGATGGTTTTCTTTTCCCCCACTTCCATTCCTGGAATCGCCTCGTCAAAACCTTTGATCATCTGGCCGGCCCCAACTGTAAAAGCAAGTGGTTCTCTTCCTTCACTTGAATCGAATTGCTCACCACTGGTAAGTTTTCCTTTATAATGCACTTTTACATTGTCACCTTTTTTTGCTTTGCTCATAAATTTTTTGTTTTAAAATAATAAAAAAAATATCAATACATGAACTTCAACTGTATCTTTTCGATGATTTGCAAGGTTCATTATTACATTAAATGTACCAAAAATATTTTTTGCTCAATTATGAGGTTTTGAATGGCAATTTCTGTTATTTTACAAGCAATACTTTAATAAAAGTTATAAAAACAGTTTAATGAAAAGAAAAATCGCTTTTGTTTTTTTCCTGGTTACAGTGAGTTTCACAGCAATCAGTCAAAAAAGAATTATTCCAGGTGCAGAAAGAATGGATAAGTATCTTCCTTTGCTAAAAGGCAAAAATGTCGGCCTGTTTGCAAATCAAACCTCTACAGTAGGTAATTCACTGCTGCTGGATACTTTATTGAAAAGAGGAATAAAAGTAGTAAAGATCTTTGGGCCTGAGCATGGATTTCGTGGTACCGCTGATGCAGGTGAAAAAGTAGGAAATGCAATAGACAAAGAAACCGGAATTGAGGTGATCAGCCTTTATGGACAACACAATAAACCCTCCGCCGAAGACCTGAAAGGAGTGGATGTGATGGTCTTTGATATTCAGGATGTTGGTGTAAGATTTTATACTTTCATTTCTTCGTTACAAAGATATATTGAAGCTGCTTTGGAAAATTCTATTCCGCTTATTATCCTTGACAGGCCTAATCCAAATGGATTTTACGTAGATGGCCCGGTATTAAATTTGAAATATAAAAGTTTTGTGGGAATGCAGCCAATTCCAATTGTTTATGGCCTCACATTAGGAGAATATTCCATGATGATGGCTGGTGAAAAATGGCTAAGCGATTCTGCAAATAAAAAGTATACTTATTATCAACATGCTAAAAAAACCATTGATAGTCCTTTTCATTTGCTGGTAATAAAAAACCTGAATTATGATCACAACAGCCGGTATATTTTACCAGTAAAACCTTCTCCAAATCTACCGAACATACAGTCAGTTTATTTGTATCCTTCTACCTGTTTTTTTGAAGGAACGACGCTGAGCGAAGGACGTGGAACTAATAAACCTTTCCAGGTTTTCGGCGCACCTTCTTTGCCAAAAAATTTATACTCTTTTACACCTCATCCAACTGAAGGTGCTAAAAGCAGTAAGCATTACGGCCAGATTTGCTATGGCTGGGATCTTTCCGGAACACCACAACAAGTTTTAGAAAAAGTGAATAAAAAAGTGCAATTAAAATGGCTGATGGATGCTTACCGTTTGTTTCCGGGTAAAGACAGTTTTTTTATTGTTCCCAAATCAGAAAATATGGAGCAATCTTTCTTTGATAAACTTGCCGGCAACAATGATCTGTGGCAACAAATTAAAAATGGCGTGTCGGAAAAAGAGATTCGTGCAAGCTGGGAGCCAGCTTTGAGTAATTATAAGAAAATCAGGAAAAAGTATTTATTGTATAAAGATTTTGAATAAGGCTGAACATTCAACAATCAATTTTGAATCATTTGAACAATCATGAGTTTGAGAATTATTTTTATGGGAACTCCTGAATTTGCAGTTCCTCCATTAAATAAAATCTATGAAGCGGGATATGAAATAGCAGGCGTGATAACTGCGCCTGACAAGCCTGCAGGACGAGGAATGCAGCTTAAACAAAGTGCTGTAAAAAAATTTGCATTAGAAAAAAATTTGAGGATCGTGCAACCGGAAAAATTAAAATCTTCCGATTTTATTGAAGAATTAAGATCACTAAAAGCAGATATTCAAATTGTTGTTGCTTTCCGGATGTTGCCTGAAATTGTTTGGAGTATGCCGCCAATGGGAACCATAAATCTTCATGCTTCTTTATTGCCTCAATACAGGGGTGCAGCTCCCATCAATTGGGTGATCATCAACGGGGAAAAAGAAACCGGTGTTACCACATTCAAATTGCAACAGGAAATCGATACCGGCAATATTTTGTTGCAGGAAAAAATTCCAATTTCTAATGAAGAAACCGCAGGCACGTTGCACGACAAAATGATGAACATCGGTGCTAATCTGCTTTTAAAAACCATTGATGAATTAGCGAAAGGAACACTTCAAGAAGTTCCACAACCTTCAACCTTCAACCTTGAATCTTCGCGCCTCCATTCTGCTCCAAAGATTTTTACAGAAAACTGTGAAATTAACTGGAATAAAAATGTGGATGATATTTACAATCTGATTCGGGGCTTATCACCATATCCTGCTGCCTTTACTTTTTTGAATGGAAAAAAACTAAAAATATTTTGGGCAGAAAAAGAAAAATCAAAGGAATCAACTGAGCCAGGAAAAATTTTTACAGATCATAAAACGTTTTTAAAATTTTCTGCAATGGATGGATTTATCAAATTAAAAGAAATCCAACTGGAAGGAAAAAAGAAAATGAATATTGAAGATTTTTTAAGAGGATGGAGGTAATTTGAAAATATGAAAGCCATTCAATATTACCTAACGTTTGCAGGACATCTGTATTCTGAATATTTTCCATTACCACCCATACCGCCACCGTCGCCTAATCTGAAAGAAATTGTTAGTCCGGTGAAGTAATACCAATCTTTTTGTGCAGAAGCACCACGTTGTGCTCCTGCAGCAGGATATTGCGGATCTCCATTCTTGAGTTCACCTCCTCTATACGCTAATTCTACTGCTTTTGCTCCCCTGTTTGTTAATAAAAGATTCCTGTCAACATATGTAGTGCTTACATCATCGAGATAATCGGTAAAAGTTTTTCGAAATCCCATTTCTAACCCCACATTCACATTTTCGCTTAAAGATAATTTCACACCCGCTCCAAAAGGAACTGCTAATTGTGTAAGTTTATATTCATTCCTTCCGGCCACAAATCCCTCACCTTCCGTACTCATGTCTTTTAAATAATATTTTTTGTCTGTAGTATCAAAAGTGTAAGGGTTAAAATGAAAAACTGCAACACTTGCGAATAAATAAGGAGTAAGCGAATGCGTCCCAAGCGGCGTAATATAATATTCTAATCCAAGCTGTCCTTCTGAAATTCCGGATGCAAAGCTGAGATTGCGTGCTTTATTATTCGTATATCTATCAGCACCGGAAACCTTTCCAAAAGTAACTGCACCACGAATAGAAAAATGATCAGAAAGATCATATGAAAGTCCAGCTCCTGCTGCTAAATGTGCCTGATTAAATGTAATTATTTTACTTTGTAAATCGCCCTGGTAATTTGACATACCGGCAAAAAGATTGAAGTGTAATAGTTGTGCGTATGAGCCAAAAGTAAGCAGTAATAAAGAAACGGT
The DNA here is from genome assembly GCA_035475995.1 of Hanamia sp. GTDB lineage: Bacteria > Bacteroidota > Bacteroidia > Chitinophagales > Chitinophagaceae > Ginsengibacter. The sequence goes on from DATILZ010000157.1 coordinate 12,904, forward strand.
TACCGATAAAATTTTCATAAGAGAACGTTTTAATCCTATTAAAGACAAAAACAATACCACAAGGCAGTGGCAGATTCATTTTTTTAATAATTTCCGTACGATCCCATGCTAAAGTGCGCTGAACCATCGGAAATTAATTAGAAACTGAAAAAAATATCAGGTAAGCGGAATGGAATTATTAATGGGTCTTCCAGTAAATGAACAAATAACCTGGAAACTTATTTTGAACTGACTGTCAATTTTAAACCGTCTTTGTAGCACGATCCACAGCTTTATTCAGCACACCTGCAGAATTAAATTCCGGAACCATTTTGCGAAGTATAAATGGAATAATTTCGTTATTATGACTTTGAGCAGCTTCGCGAAGTTCCTGCATAAGGGCGTTGAATTCTATATTCAGATTTGCAGATTTTTTTGCCCTCAAAATCCTTGGATGATACGTTTCTGCAAATTCTTCTGAATCTTTAAATAATTCTTCATACATTTTTTCTCCCGGACGTAATCCGGTCTGCACAATCGCAATATCTGTCAGTTTTAAGCCAGCAAGCTGAATCATTCTTTTTGCCAAATCAAGGATCTTTACCGGTTTACCCATATCAAACAATAGAATATCTCCTGATTCGCCAATTTTCCCTGCTTCCAGCACCAGTTTAGAAGCTTCGGGAATGGTCATAAAATAACGCGTAATTTCAGGATGAGTGATTGTGATAGGCCCACCAGCTTTAATCTGTTTGTCAAAAGTTCGAACCACACTTCCTGCAGACCCTAATACATTCCCAAAACGGGTAGTAATAAATTCGGTTTCAGAATCTTTGCGGTCACTTAACGACTGAATATATATTTCAGAAATACGCTTCGTGGTCCCCATTACATTTGTCGGATTCACCGCTTTATCCGTAGAAACCATTACAAATTTCTTCACTTTATAAGCTATTGCCAGATCTGCAACCTGCTTGGTTCCAAATATATTGGTAAGTACCGCTTCACTGCTGAACGTTTCCATCAACGGAACATGTTTATATGCGGCGGCGTGAAAAACGAAATCAGGATTATGCAAAGAAAAAACCTTTTTTAGTTTTGCCATATCTCTGATAGAAGCCACTTCTACCCGCAATAATTGTTTCTGGTTATTCTTTTTTAATTCGAATTCAAGGTCAAATAGTCCGGATTCTGACTGATCGAGCAATACCAGTTTTTTGAATGTAAATTTAGAAAGCTGTCTGCAAATTTCACTTCCGATGGAGCCGGCTGCGCCGGTTACTAAAATCGTGGAATCCTGATACGTTTTTTGAAGCATATCATAAGGCAAACTAATTTCATCACGCTCCAGCAGATCTTCAATATTCAGTTCTTTTACCTGTTTCTTTTCAAAAAGACCACCGCGCCATTCATTGGCATGTGGAATCACATTGATCTTTATATTTAAAGGCGCACAAATATCAGAGATTGCAATTTTCTTTTCTACTGATAATTTATCAATAGCAATATATAATTGAGTAATCTGCTTTTGCTTCAGCAGATTTCCCAGTCGTGGACTTGAGGCATTATAAATAGGCAATCCTGCAAGATTTTTCCCAATTTTTGAACTTGAATCTTCTATATATCCGGCAACGATCGTTTTATTTTTCCCATCCTGCTCCAGAATTTGTTTGGTAACCTGTCCCATTTCACCGGCCCCATAAATTATAGCCTTTGCCATTACCGGCAACTTTGATTGAGATGCTTTTGAATATACTTCTTTGATCAGAAGCCTGAACATTACTAGTATAAAAATGACACTGAATAAATTTATAATCAATAAAGGAACAGGAAGAAAACCGGTAACAATAGAATTGGTGTCAACAGAATAAATTGTAAGCCAAAGAACAAGCTGAAGTGAAGCAAATTTTATAATCCGGATAATATCATTGGTTTCCGAATAGCGAATGATCCCTTTGTAAATTGGGAAAAAAAATACGCATATCATGTAAATCCCTATATTGATAAATACAGCAGGAAGGAATTTAACTATGCCTGAAAGATCAAGCATCAGATGCCTTATCAATAAAAACGAAAACATAAAAGCAGCAGTAATCAGCACCAAGTCGCAACAGAAGATAATCCAACGAGGTGCATATTTGTTTTTAAAAAATCGTTCAAGCATACGGGCTTTTTGGGGTCAAATTTTAAAAATCAATTAGAATCATTTTCAACGGATAATGGTTTAAATTCCTCAAATTCAAATTTCAAGGGATTAAAAAAAGACAAGAAACATACCAAATTTTATATTAGAAAAATTTAATAAATAAGTTTATTTATAAAAATTTGTGCAAATATAAAACTATTACAAATTGGTTAAGGCTTTTCATTGTAATATTTTCTTTACTATGAATATGAACTATCAATCATCGAGATCAAAAATGAGCAGGTCGAAAATTGAGACAGCAATAAAAGCTTGAATTCTTTTCAATAAAAAGCAAGAATTTAATTAAACTGTTTTATTAAATTTGCATTCCCCAAAATAGCGGAGGTGGCGAAATTGGTAGACGCACTACTTTGAGGTGGTAGCGCCTTTTACCGGGCGTGGGAGTTCGAATCTCCTCTTCCGCACAAATGAAACCTGCACCCGTTGCAGGTTTCATTTTTTATAGAAAACACAAATTTCTCATATTTGCGGCTCTTCTGGATAGCCTCTTTAAAATGTTCAGGAATTTAAAACGATTCTGAAAGTAGTCCCCTTTCCTATTTCAGAAGATTTTACATACAATTCTCCCCGGTGATATTTTTCAATAATCCTTTTGGCCAGCGAAAGTCCAAGCCCCCACCCTCTTTTTTTTGTGGTAAAACCTGGTTTAAAAACTTTAGGAATATTGTGTTTGCTGATTCCACGACCACTGTCCATTACATCAATCAATACCTGCCGCGGCAATTTTTTGATTTTTATTCTGATAGAACCTTTCCCGTTTATCGCGTCCAGAGCGTTTTTCAAAAGATTTTCTATCACCCAATCAAACAGCGGCCCTGAAATTTTTGCAGTTACTTTCTCTTCAGGCCTTTCTAAAATAAAATTTACTTTTTCTGTAGATCTTCTTTTGATATAAGCCATCATTTTTTCTACTTGTACTACAATATCGTGTTCTTCCAGTTTTGGCGTGCTTCCTATTTTTCCAAATCTGTCGCTAATGAGTTTCAAACGGTTTACATCTTTTTCCATTTCTTTTGAAATAGAAGAATGTTCATCCTGCTCTTTCAATAATTCTACCCAACCTTGTAATGATGAAATAGGCGTCCCGAGTTGATGCGCAGTTTCCTTGGCCATGCCCGCCCATACCTGGTTTTGGGTAGATTTATTTCTGATGGAAATGGAATAAACAGTAATAAAAATAAACAAAGCAACAATCAATAATTGAACCATGGGATAATACCTTACCTGTTTCAATAATTTTGAATCCCCATAATAATATTTATCCGCTACATAAGGGTTTTTATTTAATTCAAGAATGATCGGAGGATGAACGGATTTAAATTCTTCTAATTTTTTTTGAAGAAAATGTTTTGAAGATTTTATTTCGTTGGTATCTATGTTTCGTGAATCGATAATACTATCATTTTCATTGGTCCAGATGATCGGTATATCATTATTTTTTTGTTGGATCTCGCTTGCCAGGGTCAGATCCACATTTGGAGGGGCCGAAGCAATAAATTTATTTGCTTCTACCCATTGGCTAATCTTCTCCCTTTCTTCTACCTCTATTTTTTTTGATAAGAAATCAGAATAAAATATGGTACCTGTAACAATAGCAACAGCAATGAGCGCAAGTGCTGACCGTAAATTAAAAAGCTGCCTGAACATGAATGCGGTTTATCGTCAAATCTAAATGGTATTTCGCACAATTTATCGGAAGTAAAAACTAAAATCTTTTATGTTTGTAACTGATTAAATAAAATTCATTGAATCAATCTCCATCTGTAGCACTTGTAATTTTAAACTGGAACGGAAAACATTTTCTTGAAAAATTTCTTCCTTCCGTTTTGGCTTCCGGCTATGAAAATCTTTCCATAGTTATAGCAGATAATGCTTCAACTGACGATTCAGTTTCATTTTTACAAAATAATTTTCCTTCCATTAAAATCATTATCAATGCGGTAAATGAGGGTTTTGCAAAAGGCTATAACACAGCACTGAAGCAGATTGAAGCAGATTATTATATTCTGTTAAACAGCGATGTAGAAGTAACGGAAGGATGGATATCACCGATAATTTTAATGATGGAAAGTGATAAAGTGATTGCTGCCTGTCAACCAAAAGTTTTATCATTGGATAATAAAAACAAATTTGAATATGCGGGAGCAAGCGGAGGCTGGATTGATAAATTCGGCTATCCGTTTAACCGTGGACGAGTATTTGATTTTTGTGAAAATGATGAAGGGCAATACAATAATAATAGTGAGATATTCTGGGCCACCGGAGCCGCCTTATTTGTAAGAGCATCAGTTTATCATGAATTAAATGGCTTTGATGAATATTTTTTTGCACATCAGGAGGAAATAGATCTATGCTGGAGGATGCAAAGATCCGGTTATAAAATTTTTGCAGTGCCTGCATCTGTGGTATATCATGTGGGCGGTGGCACTTTGCCGGCCGGCAATAAGAGAAAAGTTTTTTTAAACTTCCGGAATAACCTGGTAATGCTTGCAAAGAATTTACCATTAGCAGAAAAAATATGGAAGATTCCGTTCAGGATTTCTTTGGACAACCTTGCAGGATTTCAGGCTTTGATAAAAGGAGATTTAACTACTTTTATTTCCATATTAAAAGCACATTTTTATTTTTTCAAATGGTGTTTTAAACAAAAAAATGTTGATAAACTTCAAAAAATAAAATTAAAAGATTTGGCCGGAGTGTACATTGGAAGCATTGTTTGGCAATATTTCATAAAAAAAAGAAAAACATTTTCTGAAATTCTTCGCTTCAAAAAATGATATTTCAAATCAATCTGTTATTTTTGCCCAGCAAATTTTAAAATATGGAACACGAAGAAGTAATTGATAATAAGGGAAAAGATGTAGCAGTTAGCTGGGTGTCTACCTCCCGGTTTCTGTTTTATTGCCAGGTAGCTGTTTTCGTTGCGCTTGTCATCGGCGGTTGTTATACCCTTTATGTACACCGTTATAAAGGAAAGCCAAACGTAGAGGTTCCTTCAAATACGCAATACAATCCGCAGTATAAATAAATTTTGGTTCAAAGGTTACAAATCTTATTTTTGCAAACCTTTTTTAGTTCTTACAACAACTCGCGGAAATAGCTCATTTGGTAGAGCGCGACCTTGCCAAGGTCGAGGTGGCCGGTTCGAGCCCGGTTTTCCGCTCCAATAAATAAAAAAAGCAGTATTTACCTGCTTTTTTTATTTATAGTGTTTACCCGGGTGGTGGAACTGGTAGACACGCAGGACTTAAAATCCTGTGGTCAGCAATGGCCGTGTGGGTTCAACTCCCATCCTGGGTACATAAGCCTTGTAAATGAATAATTTGCAAGGCTTTTTTTCTAATATGCATATGGCCTTGGATTAGCTCCATCCCGTGTACAAACCACTTTTTTAAAGCGGTTTTCTTATTCCCTAAACGAAAGTGTGAGAAAACAATACTTTAGT
>DATILZ010000158.1:0-4612 GCA_035475995.1 Hanamia sp.
ATAGTATGAAGTAATTACATTATAAACCGTTTCATTCAAATTTTTTCTAAAAGCATATTCCCCTGATCTTTCTAATTCTTCTAATTTTTTCTTTGTTGCAAACATTTTAAAACCATCAAACACTATCCAGTTTACCGCAAGGCCGGCGCTTAGATTCTGGGTGGTGTTTCCGTTTTTGTTGGTAATAGTTCCGTTGCTTAATTTTTGTTGAAGATTATTTACACCAACTGTTTTTGAAGCGGTAGCACTGATAACAGGTATGGCGCCTGCGTTTGCCCAGTTGTTATTGATAGATCCAATTTCGATTTCATTTTTGCTGATGATCACTCCATAGTTGTTTTCAATCGCAATTTTTATGGCATCTTGTGCATTAAGCAAAGTATCCTGAGCAAACAAAGGAGAATAAAAAAATAATATTAAAGAAAGAGAAAAAAAGAATTTTTTATAAAAGCGCATCATTCATTGGTTGTTTTTTGCGTGAAAGAAAAGCATACATTGCCGGTACCACATACAATGTAAGAATCAATGAAAATAAAATTCCGCCAACGATTACAATTCCCAGTGGAACACGGCTGGTAGAAGCATCACCAATGGAAAGTGCCAATGGCAAAGCACCAAGCGACATTGCCAGGCTGGTCATCAGAATAGGGCGCAAACGCAGATATGCAGATTCAATAACGGCATCGATTTTCTTCATTCCTGCATCTCTTTTTTGATTGGCAAATTCCACAATTAAAATCCCATTTTTGGTAACGAGTCCAATCAGCATGATCATTCCTATCTGAGAGAAAATATTAAATGTCTGCCCGAAAATCCAAAGAGAAAGCAAAGCTCCGGCGAGCGCCAAAGGCACGGTAATCATAATGATAAAAGGATCAATGAAACTTTCAAATTGCGCAGCAAGAACGAGATAAATAAGTATGAGTGCGAGCACAAATGCAAACACCGTGTTTCCTGAACTTTCAGAATAATCCCTGGAAGTGCCGCTGAGAGCAGTTGTGAAAGAATCATCCAGTAATTTGTTAGCTATTCTGTCCATTTCTTTTATTCCGTCGCCAACAGTATGTCCCGGTGTAAGCCCTGCAGAAATTGTTGCAGATTTATAACGGTTGAAATGATAGATAGTTGGCGGTGCAGAGGCTTCAGAAGAACTGATTAAATTATCAAGGCCGATATTTTCACCGCGGGTATTTTTTACCATTATTTTGCTCAGATCATTTGGATCGTCTCTGTCGCTGCGATCCACCTGCCCAAGCACCTGGTATTGCTTTCCGGATTTCAGGAAATATCCCAATCTTCTGTCACTGTATGCAAGTTCGAGCGCCTGGTTAATATCATTCACACTTACACCTAATTCACTCGCCCGCAGGCGGTCAATATTGACACGTAATTCCGGCTTATTAAATTTCAGATCCGCATCTACTCCTTCCAGGATGGGGCTTTTTTTCGCCTCTTCTAAAAATTCCGGAAGCACTTTTCTGATTTTATCAAAATCATTATTCTGGATTACAAACTGAACCGGCTGGCCACCGCGTCTGCTGGTAGAGATCGTCTCCTGCTGTGTAGCAAATGCCCTTCCCTGCGAAAATTTTTTAAGATTTCTGTTTACCATATCTACAATTTCCTGTTGAGACCTCATCCTCTCTTTTGGTTCGGTAAGCATTACATTAAAAAAGCCGCTGTTCACAGAGCCTCCGCCAAATCCAGGAGCCGTGAGGCTTATCAGCATTGTTTTTTCCGGTATTGAATCATTTAGAAAAGTGCCGAGGGTATCCATGTAAGAATCCATATAATCATAGGATGTACCTTCGGGTGCGGTCACACTCAAACGAAACTGGTTACGATCTTCTAAAGGCGCCAATTCAGAAGGGAGCCCTTTGAAAATAAAATAAATAATTCCCAAACAAACAGCTACCAATGCCAAAGCTACCCATTTGAATTTCATGAATCCGGCAAGGCTCTTTTTGTAACCATTTTCCATCCACTGAAAAAATGGCTCTGTCTTTTTATAAAACCATGAATGGCCAATTTTTTTATGAGTAAGTTTTACGTTTAAAACAACGGTAAGCGTCAGGGAAACAAACGCGGAAATAAGTACCGCACCCGCAACTACAATTCCAAATTCTCGGAACAATCTTCCCACAAATCCCTGTAAAAATACAATCGGTAAAAAAACAATCGCCAGCGTAATGGATGTGGAAATAACTGCAAAATAAATTTCTTTTGAACCTTCTTTTGCAGCCTGATATTTGTTCATTCCGGCTTCTATCTTTTTGAAAATATTTTCCGTGACGACAATACCATCATCCACTACAAGCCCTGTTGCCAGTACAATCCCAAGTAATGTAAGTACATTGATGGTAAAGCCAAAAAGATACATGATAAAGAACGCGCCGATGAGCGAAACGGGAATATCAAACAACGGCCGAAGCGCTAAAATCCAGTCGCGGAAAAATAAATAAATGATCAGGATCACCAATCCCAATGCAATGAGGAGCGTTTCTTCTACTTCAGAAATGGATTTTTTAATGAATTTTGTCTGGTCCATTCCTACGTCTAATTTAAGATCTGCAGGAACTTCTTTTTTTATATCTGCAAGCCTTTTATAAAATTCATCAGAAATGGATACATAATTGGAACCAGGCTGCGGAATAATGGCGAGCATGATCATCGGAACCCCACTTTCTTTTAATCCCGATTCTTCATTTTCCGGTCCTAAAACTACATCTGCAACGTCTTTTAATTTTACGTTTACACCATTGATATTTTTTACAATAAGATTATTGAATTCTTCTTCGGTGTTCAATTGTCCGAATGTGCGCACAGAAAGTTCAGTATAGTTTCCGGAAATTTTTCCAGCCGGAAGTTCAACACTTTGGGTGAGTAAAGCATTTTGCACATCATTGGTAGAAAGTCCATAAGCCTGCAATTTATCAGGCTTAAACCAGATGCGCATCGCATATCTTTTTTCGCCCCAAACAGAAATCGAACTTACTCCGGGGATAGTTTGTAAACGTTCTACAATATTATTTTCCGCATATTCCGTTACTTCTAAAAGATTTCGTGTGTTACTTTGAACCGTTACTGCAATAATTGGCTGTGCGCTTGCATCTGCTTTTGACACCACCGGCGGTGCGTCTATATCCTGTGGCAAACTGCGGGTAGCCTGCGATACTTTATCCCGTACGTCATTTGCAGCGGTTTCCAGGTCCACACTCAATTCAAATTCCACATTAATATTACTGCTGCCCTGGTTGCTGGACGAACTGATATTTTTTACTCCTGGAATTCCATTGATCGCTTTTTCAAGAGGTTCCGTTATTTGAGATTCAATAATATCAGAATTGGCGCCGGCATAGGAAGTACGTACTGAAATATTCGGCGGATCAATAGCCGGATAATCCCTTACCCCCAAAAACTTAAACCCAATGATGCCGAATAAAACAATCACCAGGTTCAGAACGATTGCGAATACAGGACGACGTAAACTTATTTGAGAAATATTCACTTTTTATTCCTACTTATTTAATGATGAAAGATTGATTTTGCTTCCCGGTTTAATGGAAAGTAACCCTGTGGTAATTACCGTATCACCTATTGAAAGGCCACTCAGAATTTCGACTTTTGCAGAATCTCTTGTGCCGGTAGTTACTATTCTAAAATCGGCATTTCCGCCATTATAAACGATCACTTGTTTATCTCTTGCCTGTGGAATAATAGCCTGCGTCGGAATCATTACTGCATCATTATTATCGCCCATATCAAATGCGACTTTTGCAAACGAACCGGCGGTAATATTTTTATCAATATTTTCCACCACCGCATGTACTTTCAGACTGCGGTTTTCTTCTGTGATACCGGATTCTGTGGCATATATTTTTGCCTGGTAATTTTTGCCTGTCGATTCTGTGGTGAAATTAATTACGTTTCCCAATTTTACTTTTGGAGTAAATTTTTCAGGAATACTGAACTCCAGTTTTAATTTTGTATCCTGCCTGATAGTTGTAATAACGGTTGTCGGTGTGATGAAAGCGCCGATGCTGATGTTTTTAAATCCGACCTTTCCATTAAATGGCGCCTTGATAATTGTTTTGTCAATCGCTGCCTGCAGTACCTGCATATCTGCTTTGATACTGCTTACATCAAGAACACTTAAATCATAATCCTGCTGGCTGATGCCACCGATTTTTAATAACTCCTGCTGACGTTCCTGCGTTTTTTCTGCTACCTGCAATTGCACTTTCAGTTTCTGGAGCTGTGCCTGAAGATCACCGTCAAAAAGCCTGGCCAGCAAAGTACCTTTTTGCACATGCGCTCCTTCTTTAATAGCGAGGTAAGTTACTTTTCCAGATACTTCAGGGTGAATATCTGTTTCTTCAAAAGGCAGTAAAGTACCTGCTACTTCAATACTGGAGTGCAAGACAGATGGGTGAATAATATATCCGTCAACACTCAAAGCCGCGTGTGCAGAAGGGGTTGCATTATTTTTTGAAGGAGGATCTGTCTTTTTAGTTTTGCTGCCGCATGCTGAAATAAGAAATATAAAAAAGATTCCGGTAATTAGTCTGGCGTACTTTAATTTCATTATATAATTGCTGATTTTTTTAGGCTG
>DATILZ010000159.1:0-4051 GCA_035475995.1 Hanamia sp.
ATTGTAAATCTTTTTTCATTGGTAAGATCTATTCTTTTATGAAAAACGGAAGCGAGATAATTTACCAGTACAATTGCAACAATAACGATAAGCAACCACCATTTTTTATTTGAAGAAAATTTCATTTTGGATGGTTGTTATTTTTGGTTTAAATTTTTTTGTGTGGCAAATAGAAAAAGAAAAATAATGCTGAGAAAATATATAACATCTCTCGTATCTACCACTCCGCGACTAATACTTTGGTAATGGAAATCTATTCCCAGCATTTCTATATAATAGTCGGCATTACCGGTGAATACCGGTAATTTACTGATAGCTGTAAATCCAAAATATAAGATAATGCATGCAAATGCACTGAGTAAAAAAGAGATGACTGCATTTGAAGTAAAACTGGAGCACCAGGTACTGATTGCGGCAAAAACAGCTGCTAAAAAAAATAATCCAATGTAGGAACCTAAGATGGCACCGCCATCTATTCCGCCGGCGGATGATAAAGAGTGTATGGTAAATACATAAAGCAAAGTAGGAAGCAAAGCGATGATAATTACGAAGAGAATTGCAACATATTTCCCGAGAACAATTTGCCATTTTGTAAGTGGCCTTGTTTGCAAGGTTTCAAAAGTTCCGGATTTAAATTCATCGGCAAAAGTGCGCATGGCCAGCGCAGGAATTAAGAAAATAAAAATCCAGGGTGCAAAATCAAAGAATGACGTAAGTGTAGCATATCCAAAATCAAAAATGTTGCTGTCTTTTAAAACAAAAAGGTACAAGGCACTTATTACTAAAAATAAAATAATGGTAATATAACCAGTAAGGCTGCTAAAAAACTGGCGTAATTCCTTTTTGGCAATAGATATCATAACTTGTAAAAAAATGCAATTTAAGCGAAGAAAAATAATTATTTTTTTGCAAACAACCCTAATGTGCTGCATCTGGTAGCTCCCGGATATTTTTAAAAAAAATATTTTTATTTTATTTTAATAAAATAAATCTCTCAAAGCAGCGTTTTTGAAAGCAATATTGTCTTAAATGTTACCTGCGCTTTTTTATTAAGAGTAAAATCATAAAAAATTTTGGGAATCCTGATTTTGAAAGGCAATCTTTTTTAAACGAATTACCGAAACGAACTGCAAGAAAATCCCCTGAACAGGGGTTTTTTTTTGCGATTTTTTTTAAAAAAATCAAAAAAATTCCAAGGCTGCAATGTTTTTTTATTGGCCTGCTTACCTGATAACAAAACTTCCAATCTTTTTGCCCGGATTGTCATTCCGCATTTAATTTGTTTTCTACTTTTAAGATATTAAATAAAATTTTTGTCTCCTTATATTTCTTCTATTTCAATTGGCCGTTAATATTTTTTCAATTTTTTTAAAATTTATTGTTTTCTGCTCATTTTTCAGATAATTTTTTAAAAATATTAAAACTTGTCATTTTATTGTAAAAAAGAAAAAAGTTTGCAGCGTTTTTAAAAAAACGAATGCCTCATCAAATAAAACCTGGCATAAAATTCAAAAAAATAAAAATAAAGCTATGAGACAATTTATATTAATTGCCCTGCTGACGTTTTTGCAAACATTCGTATTTGCCCAGATTCATGAAGTTACCGGAACGGTAAAAGATGAATCAGGAAATCCGGTTAGTGGAGCATCTGTTATTATTAAAGGTACAAAATCCGGAGTTGCTGCTAATACTCTTGGAGAATTTAGAATTTCTGTTAAAACCGGACAAACAATTGAAATTTCTGCTACCAACTTTATAACAACTGATTTCAAAGTAAACAATGAAAGTAACATTCAAATTGTTTTGAAGCCGGGCACCAACCTAATGGAAACAGTAGTAGTAACAGCATTGGGAATCAAAAGAGAGGTTCGATCTCTTGGAACAGCAACTCAATCTATCAGTAGCGATGAACTAAATAAATCCGGCACCGGAAATCCACTAAGTGAACTTCAGGGAAAGGCTTCAGGGCTGACTGTTATTAACAGTACCGGTGATCCAGGTGGTGGTACATATATCCGGTTAAGAGGAATTACTTCAATTACAGGAAACAACCAACCTTTAATGGTAATAGATGGTGTTCCAATTGATAATTCCGTTAATAACTATGATGCCACTTCTAATGGATTTCAATCATCCGGCGCTAATGCGGATTTGATCGGCGGCGCCCAACCGACGAACCGAGGTGTAGATATTAACCCTGATGATATAGAATCCATAAATGTACTAAAGGGACCTGCTGCTACTGCTTTGTATGGCATTCAGGCTGCGAGTGGAGCTATTATAATTACTACTAAAAAAGGATCCGGAAGAAAGGGTACCAGCATTCAGTTCAATTCATCTTACACCGTTGATAAGGTGAGTCAATTACCTGCATTGCAAAACATGTATTCCCAGGGTAGTCATGGCATTTATTCTCCTCCTGAAGATGGAAGTTCTACTTCGTGGGGCGCAAAAATTGATACTCTTTCATGGGATGGCGCTACTGATTATTTATTTGATAAGCATGGGCATATAGTTGGAAGATCAGATCCAAAAGCTAAAATATCAGTTACCCCTTATGACCGGTATTCATTTTTTCAAAATGGGATGACTTACGATAATAGTATTGCATTATCTGGCGCTAGCAGCAGTGATAAATCAAGTTACCGGTTATCATTGGGTAACTTAAACCAAACCGGAATAATTCCACTTAGTAAATATGACAAAACAAATTTAAGTTTATCCGGCCAGGATAAGGTTACTAAAAGTCTTTCCGCTTCTGCCGGAATTACTTATGTACATTCTACAAATAATAAAATCCAACAAGGATCGCAACTTTCGGGTGCAATGCTGGGATTGTTTCGAACTCCACCTACTTTTGATAATGGCAACGGTTTTACGGATCCCGCGAAACATGTTGACGCATACACTTTACCAGACGGCACACAACGAAATTATCGTGGAGGAGGAGGATATGATAATCCTTATTGGACAGTAAACAATAATCCTTATCTATCAGAACTTGATCGCGTATTAGGATATGGGCAAGTAAATTATCAGGTATTGGATTGGTTATCACTTACTTATCGGGTAGGTGGCGATGTATATCAACAAAACGATAAGCAGTCCTATGATATTGGTTCTAATGCATCGCCTGCCGGTGCAGTTTATTTAATTGGCTATACCAATCGTCAATTCAATTCTGATTTCACTCTTAATTTACATAAAACATTTTCAACCGATTGGGATGCATCTTTGATACTTGGTCACAATTATTTTGTTCTTAACCAGTTTAATCGTTTCTCACAAGGGACGTCTTTAGTACTGCCCGGTTTCTTTGATATTTCCAATGCAACTTCATTTCTTGCAAGTGAATCTGAGGTAAGAAAACGTACTATGGCGTTTTATGGGCAGGCACAATTGAATTACAAAAGAGAATTATACCTTACTTTAACAGGTCGTAGAGAAACGTCTTCTACTTTACCAGCAGCCAATAATACTTTCTTTTACCCATCAGTAAGTTTAAGCTGGGTCTTTACAGAATTGGCTGCTTTAAAAAATAGTAAGGTGCTGTCATTTGGAAAATTAAGAGGATCTTTTGCGCAGGTGGGTAAAGATGCACCTATTTATTCCTTAACTACTCCATTTAGCAATGCAACTTTCCTGGATGGGTTCACAAGTGGAATTACTTTTCCAATAAATGGAAATGCAGGATATCAAATCAGTTCTGCAATTACAACTATTGGAAATCCGAATCTAAAGCCTGAACAAACTTACTCCTATGAATTTGGTACAGATCTTGAATTTTTTAATAATCGCATTGGATTAAACGCCACTGCTTATTACAGTAAATCAACTGATGTCATATTCCCTGTTTCCGTGCCTTATTCTTCAGGATTTGCCGGTGCTCTTTTAAATGCAGCAACTTTAGAAAATAGAGGCCTTGAACTTACTTTGACCACCACTCCCGTAAAAACAGTAAGCGGCTTACGTTGGGATTTGAACTTTAACTGGTCAAGGAATATTAATAAAGTCACCAGGCTCGCACCGGGATTTGACAGATTTATGGTAG
>DATILZ010000160.1:0-3323 GCA_035475995.1 Hanamia sp.
AATGCGATAGAACAACTGAATTGTATTACCACCAATATCTTTCTCGAAAGCGAAGAAGATTTTCCTGTGTGCATGGTTCCTTTTAAAACTTTTACAGGATTGAATGAAGAAAGATAGAAAGCAGGCCTGCTGCCTGCAAGCATAGCAGTAAAAAATATGCAGGCAATCATCAACAACCAAAAATATTTATTTGAATAAGGAAGGCTGATGTGGGATTCAGTAAGCGTATTAAAAGCAGGTAACCCCAATTGTACAAACAACAATGAAAAAGCAAAGGCAATTATGGTAAGTAAAAATGCTTCAGATAAGAATTGTATGATGAGGTCTTTTCGTTGCGAACCTATTGCTTTTCTGACTCCAACTTCTTTTGCTCTTTTTTCTGAACGAGCCGTTGTAAGATTAATGAAATTGATACAGGCGATAATCAATACGAGGAAGCCAATAATAGAAAACATATTTACGTAAACCAAAAATCCGGCAGTATCTTTTCCATTTACATAATTGGAATACAGGTGCCAGCGCTCAACAGGCTGAAGCGTTACATAAGAACTCATCGCATTAGTGTTGCCTTTTTCAGTATGCTCAATATTCCGAATCTTCGGGGCCACCTGTGCGTAAGTAATTCCTGGCTTTAACTTAACAAATGTTTCAATATTATTATTGCTATAAGTGCTCTCCCCATCTGACTTTCTAGAAGGATTTTTTTGATAAACATAAGTCGAGGGCACTACGAAATTAAAATCGATTGTCGCGTTTGAAGGGATGTCTTTCAATACACCAGTTACTTTAAGATTATCGGTGTTGTCAAAACGAATCATTTTATTCATCGCGTCTTCGTTGCCGAACAAAGCCTTTGCCATTTTCTGAGTAATGACAATAGAATAAGCATCTTTGAAAGCGGTATTCACGGTTCCTTCAACAAAAGGGTATTGAAGTATCTTCAAAAAATCAGTTCCGGCAATGACACCTACCGGATATAATTTTTTATCACCAACCATTAATCCATGCTGCGCGTATAATTGAGCTTCAGCAGTGTATTGTATTTCCGGAACTTGGTTTCGTAACGCTTCCACCAATTTTAGTGAAGTACTGCGAAATGTAAGCGTGTCTCCATTACTATCGAACTTGCGCTGCACCCGGTAAGCAGATTGATATTCCGGCAGGAATTTGTCATAAGAATATTGATCATACACCCAAAGGCCGATCAACAATGCAACCGCCATTCCTATTGCAAGGCCGGTAACATTCAATGTGCTGTAGCCAATTGTTCTTATAATATTGCGCCATGCGGTTTTGAAATAATTTTTGAACATAAAAGATGTTTTTTGATGTTTGATTTACATTGCAGGTTGCTCATTCTGATCTCAAACTCTTCATAAGCCTTGTCATAGCTGAATTCATAGCTTACAATGCCGTAAATGATCCAGACAACACTAATACTTATTGCCAATCCAAAAATATTCAGAATGGTAAATAATCTATGTCGCCACAGATGATGAAAGCCAGTTTTTATGGAGCTGATCATTTTAAAATCGTTTTATAATTAGATAATAGTGATACCATCTTTTTAGTTCGATTAATTCATTTATTCGCTTCAATAATTTTTACGTTTCACGTTCCACCATTTTCACATTACTCATTTCTCAAACACTTTACCGGATTGGCAACAGCAGTTTTAAAACATTGAACTGTAATAAAAACAAATGCTGCAGCAAAAACAAAAAATCCTGCAAATAAATAAGGGGTCCAATCCTGCTGTATTCTGTAAGCATAGCTCTGCAGCCAACGATTTGTGATCATATAAGCGAGTGGCCATGCAATGATATTTGCAATCAGGATAAGCCAGGCGTAATCTTTTACAAACAACAGAATGATATTTCTCACTTCAGCACCTAATACTTTTCTAACAGCAATTTCTTTACTGCGTTTCGCCAGTGTAAATGCAACCACCCCGAATATTCCCATAAAAACGATAACGAGATTGAGGATTGTGGCAATACTGGTTGCCGATTTTAATTGCAGCTCTGACTGATAAAGCGAATGAAACTTGTCGTCCATAAAAGTATATTCAAAGGGCGCATCCGGCGATAATGATTTCCATTTTTCTTTTATCACATTTGTTGCCTTTGTAATATTTGTTGCCGTTAATTTCAGGGTTAAAAATCTATATGCAAGCGCATCATCAACATTTGTAAAAGCTACCGGCTCTATTTTTTCCTGCAGGCTTGAGTAATTATAATCTTTAACAACCCCGCAAACCGTAAGCATTGTATTGGCCGACACCCATTTGATTTGTTTGCCAATTGCAGAATGAGTGGTATATCCCAGCGCTTTTGCTGCAGCTTCGTTCAACACAATTTGTCCGGGAATGTGAGCGCCGTTCTGATTGAAGAAACTACCTGCTTCCATATGCAATCCGAATGTAGTAGCATAATCTTTATCAGCTATTGTTCCGGCTATAAAAACAGGCTGACTAAGATTTGTATTGACAGGTAAAAGGTCAATCGCATTTGGTGGTTTGCGGTCAGGAATTTCAAATGATAAGGACGCATCTTTTACAAAAGAAACTTCCTCCAGGCCTGATTTTATATTTTCTAATTTTCGAACGCCTGCTGAATCCCATTGCTTGGGAAAGGCAGTGATAACCATCAGTTTTTCCTTGTCATAGCCGAGGTCTTTATTAAAGATATATGACACCTGTTTTGATACATTCAATGCGCTTATAAAAACAATAATCGCCAAAGTGAACTGAACAACGAGTAATGCTTTTCTGAGCAAAAGGCCACCTTTTGCCGAATCAATTTTTCCCTTTATTGCAAGCAAAACATTGGAAGCACTTAAAATAAATGCAGGATAAATTCCGGAGATAAAGCCAACCACAAAAACAAGCGAAACGATGAGCAAAAATTTGTCGGGCCCAAATTCCCAGAATGGCTGAAACGATGTATCGAGAAGGCTCCCAAAGCTTGAGCGTAATAATTCATAAAGGAAAAGAGAAATGATAGCAGCAAAAAAAGTAAGCAACAGCGCTTCGGTTATGAACTGTATAATGAGTTGTTTTCTTGCGCTTCCAAATACTTTTCTTAAACCGATTTCTTTTAACCGGTAAGAAGAAATTCCTATGTTGATATTTACAAAATTAATAATTGCCATGAGTAAAATAAATGCTGCTACCAATGACAATGTGGTAATCATTTTACTAACAGAACTACTCGCAGAATAATAATTTTTAACCGGAGCCAGCTCAACTTCCAGGTTTTTTTGAATCGTTTCAGAAGTATATTTCGCAAGAACCTGCCTGGTTGGAATTTTTAAATCGGCCG
>DATILZ010000161.1:0-9231 GCA_035475995.1 Hanamia sp.
ACTGTAATAATATAAACGTTTAAAGAGTAGTTTGGCACTTGTTTTTCCATCATGATTCTTCAACTATCTTTGCTTTTATGGCTTATAAAAATTTAGAGGAATTTATAAACATTCTGGAAAGAGAAAACGAACTCGTCCGGATAAAAGAATATGTAGATCCGAAACTCGAAATGGCTGAAATTACCGATCGGATCAGTAAAAGCAAAGATGGCGGCAAGGCATTGCTTTTTGAAAATACCGGTTATGATTTTCCTGTTTTAATGAACGCTTATGGAAGTGAAAAAAGAATGTGTCTTGCACTTGGTGTAAAGGATTTGAATGATACAGCCACAGAGATTGAAAATTTATTTCAACTGCTTTCTTCTCCAAAAGAAAATATTCTTGATAAATTAAAATTACTTCCAAAACTCGGGCAATTTGCAAGCTGGATGCCTAAAGTATTGAATGGGAGAGGAGAATGCCAACAGGTAATAATGAAAGAGCCGGATATTACTAAACTTCCTGTGATAACCTGCTGGCCAAAAGATGGCGGCCCGTTTGTAACGCTTCCCATTATTCATACAAAAGATCCGAACAATCATTCAAGAAATGTAGGCATGTACCGCATGCAAATCTTTGGTCCAAAACTTACAGGAATGCATTGGCACAAACACAAAGTTTCTGCAAAACATTTTAATGAATACAAAAAATTAAACCGTAGAATGCCTGTTGCAGTTGCGCTTGGCGGCGACCCTGTTTATGCTTATGCTGCTACAGCTCCTTTGCCTGAAAACGTGGATGAATACATGCTTGCGGGTTTTTTGAGAAAGAGAAAAGTGGAGTTGGTAAAGTGTATTTCTCAGCCTGAAGTGGAAGTTCCGGCAGATGCAGATTTTATTATAGAAGGTTACGTGGATCCGGATGATGAACTGATATGGGAAGGCCCATTTGGCGATCATACCGGTTATTATTCTTTGCCCGACTGGTATCCGAAATTTCACATTACTGCCATTACGCATAAAAAAAATCCGGTTTACCCGGCTACCATTGTTGGCATTCCGCCACAGGAAGATGCGTGGTTGGGAAAAGCAACAGAGCGCATATTTTTAGCGCCGATAAAAATGACTTTGGTTCCTGAAATCATTGATATGGAAATGCCGGTGGAAGGCGTATTCCATAATTTGGTAATTGCAAAAATTGAAAAAGATTATGCAGGCCAGGCACAGAAAGTAATGAACGCAATGTGGGGCGCCGGGCAGATGATGTTTAATAAAATACTCGTTGTAACAGCTTCGAAATCTGAAAGTTTTACACTTACAGATTATGCAACTTTAGCAAAAGATGTTTTTAAAAATCTCAATCCTTCTACAGATATATATTTTTCACAAGGGCCGATGGATGTGCTGGATCATAGTTGCAGTAAAATGGGTTTTGGCGGTAAAATGTGCATTGACGGCACTTTTAAATTTGACGAAGAAAAAGATGAACAGCTTTCGTCTATACTTCCCCGTTATTCGGAAAACTCTTCCGATGAATTAAAAAATATTTTTCCGGAAATAAAGGCAATTAATTCTTCTTTAATTGAAAAAGGAATTCCTTGTTTAATAATTGCAGTTGAAAAAAATAAAAAAGATCATTTAAGAACGTTCCACACTGCCATTTGTGAAATGAGAATCATTGAAGGGATCAAAATGATTTTATATGTCGAGCATACTGTTGATCCAAATGATCTGCCTGTTGCACTCTGGCGTTTTTGCAACAATCTTGACCCAAAGCGGGATCATTTTATAGTAAAAAAACAATTAACAGATTCAGGCAAATACGTTGCTTGTATTGGTTTTGATGGTACTTTAAAAACAAAACAATTTGACGGTTTTTACCGCGACTGGCCAAACATTATTATCGCCGATGATAGGACAATTGCATCCGTTGATGCAAAGTGGGAGAGGCTTGGTTTGGGAGAACTTATTCCATCGCCTTCATTAAAATATAAAGGACAAATGTATGGAGAAGAAGCAGTGGTGGATTTGGATGATTAGTGCATTTGATAACTCATCACTGCTCAAATTCAATAACGAATCCACCATTCACTTCATCTTCACTCTTGGATCTATAATGCCATAAAGTACATCTGCCAATATATTGATCAATACAAAAATGGTAGCTGCAAAAAGTACCGAACCCATCACAACAGGATAATCTAATTTTTCCAAAGCATCAACCGTTACTTTTCCAATTCCTTTCCAGCCAAAAATATATTCAACAAAAAAGGCTCCCGCGAGTAATTCGGCAAACCATCCTGTAATGGCCGTCAATACCGGGTTTATAGCGTTTCTTAAAGCGTGATGAAACACTACTTTTCTTTTCCCTAATCCTTTCGCATAAGCCGTTCTGATATAATCCTGGTTGAGTGTATCCAGCATGGAGCTACGGGTAAGTTGCGTAATAATAGAAAGCGGCCTGATGCCAAGAGTGAGGGCCGGCAGAATTAAATTTTGCAATGTCAGATATTTTTTCCCGGTTACCTGGTCAATGTTGAACCAACTTCCTGTGAGTGGCAATCCGGTGTACTGATGCAATACCAGGCCAAAGATATAAGCGATCACAATGGCCATAAAAAAAGAAGGTGCTGAAATGCCGATCACACTTGCAAAAACAGAGGTCGTATCCATCCAGGTATTTTGTTTTACCGCCGCAAGAATTCCAAGAAAAATTCCGAAAATAACTGCAAACATCATCGCTGCGCAAGCGAGCAAGATCGTTCCGGGTAAGGCTTCCATCAATACCTCGGTTACCGTTTTTTTCGTTTGATAGCTTCTTCTGAGATAAGGAACTTTGATGCCGATATTTTCATCGCCACCAATACCAATAAAAAAACCATGAAGATCTTTTTGCTTTATTTCTTCATTTGAATGTATAGCGATTGGGGAGATATCATTTACATACAAAACAAATTGCTTCCATTTTGGCTGGTCCAGATACAATTCTTTTCGAATGTTATCCATCGTTTGTTTATCACCTGTCTGGCCCAAAACCATACGGGCGGGATCGCCAAATGCCTGGAAAATAAAAAAGACAACAATGACCACGCCAGCCAATACCAGCACGCCATACCCAAGTTTTTTTATAAGAAGCTGGAACATTAAAATTTTAAATTTGCGGGATTTTGGTAGCTGCTGGCAATTCTCAAAATATGAATTTCAGTTTCAAATTCTTCCATACTTCTTTAGCCATTCATTAATATCTTCTTTAGCTTCTTCATCTGTTGGAAATTGACCATTTTTGATTTCATTCTCTGCTTCCGTAATCCCCATTATTTCGCCGGTGCTCAATTTATATATTTCATCATTGGATGTTTCTGGCTCAATTAACCGGTTTACTTCATTAAGCAAATCCACATCTTCGATTTTTCTTATCTTATCAATAAGTTTATTTCTCAGTTCTATTGTTGACATGATGGTTCATTTTTTTCACAATCTAAACAAATTTCTTATCAGGTAAAAATAAGAAGTAACCGGTTAGCTCTTATTTAACCCTCGGTCAATTCAACACTCCAAAACATTCATCGAATTTCTTTTGGAGAGCAGGAGGATAAAATTAGTTTTTTTACAGTCTGTTTTTAACCTTAGTAAAAACCACAATAAATTCTTACGAGCTTATTATGATCTTACGTAGTTTAAAAAGAAGAAGGTAATAAAGTTGATTACCTACTCACTTTTTTATTAAGGTTAAGTGTACTCATAGACTGGTAACTTAAAATTATTTCAAAAATGATTATTTGAAACTTATAGTAAACAAATATTGTCAATTCTTATTCTTCTCTTTAGAATTATTTCAAATGCTGTTTAAATTTTTTCAACTCTGAAACATCAGTAGGAGCAAGTGTTTCATTGTTATCATATTTTGCTTTTAAAAACAATACTCTTTTATGTTGCGGATAATTTGCAAGAATTTCTTCAATCAGTTTTCCAACAGTTTCATCTTTTTGAAAAAGAGGCGCATTTGCCGGAAGCTCAGACTTTTCTCTTGTAGGCATTTTTTTGATAATAGATTCTAATGCAGCAAGGCGACCGGGAAGTACTCCATTTATTTTTGATGCTTTATCATACAAGCCCTGCAATTGTTTTTTGCTCAGCCAGCCTCTGCGCTGGTATTGCTGATAAATACTGATTACAAATGTAGAAACCGGAAAAGCCATAATGCAATCTTCCAGCAGCATGTTGATGATATCAAGTTTTGGTTTGTTTTCTGCCATCAAAATTTTTTGGAAAATTAGTAACTATTTTATTAACTGCTGCATGATTTTTTATTGTAATAGCATTAGAAATAAGTGGGTAAAATTTATAGTAAAGTATAAAAATCGTTTTGCTAAATACGATTTCGTTATATTTATTTGTTTGCTGCTAAAATATTTTATCGTCATCCTAACAAAATATTTTGAAAAAAAAGTTTCTCATAATCATTTATATATTATTTTTGCTTTTCAATTTTATAAAAAATTAAGTACACGCCTTGAAAACAAATATTTTATATCATTTCTTTTCCCCGGCAACGGTATATTTAACACGACGTGGATGCTGATAGGCCGAGCAGTTGAAACCGCCCCTATCAGTGAAAAAAAATCCACCGAATCCCTCTCTTTTTTTAAAATTTAAATTTCTTGCAAATTGGAACAATCAAATATTATTGTTCGTGTTGCAATTCCTGACGATATAATTTATTCATCTATAATAACAGATGAAATGGCCGCGTCTGCCCAGGCACGCGGTACCGGAATTGCCAAGCGCTCTCCTGAATATATTTCTTACAAAATGAAAGAAGGTAAGGCGGTAATAGCACTTACTAAAGAAAACAAATGGGTTGGTTTTTGTTATATAGAAGCCTGGGGTCATGAAAAATTTGTGGCCAACAGCGGACTTATTGTAGCTCCGGAATTCAGAAAATCAGGAATAGCAAAAACCATCAAACAAAGAATTTTTGCGCTGTCACGTGAAAAATATCCTGAAGCCAAGATATTCGGCCTTACTACAGGCCTTGCAGTGATGAAAATCAACAGTGACCTTGGTTACGAGCCGGTTACTTATTCTGAGCTTACGGATGATGATAAGTTTTGGGAAGGTTGCAAAAGCTGTGTGAATTATGATATATTAATGAGTAAGGGCAGAAAAAATTGTTTATGCACTGCTATGCTTTATGATCCAAAAGATCATTATACTCCTGAAGAAACAGCAAAAGACTTTAAGAAGAATTCAAAGATTTATGAAAGGTTTATGCGGCTGAAAAAGAACAGGCTTTTAAATTATTTGAAAAAGAAAAAGACGGAAAAACCGCATTCAATTTTCAGCTTCTTTTTTAATTTTTAATTTTGGTTTTCCTGTAAAGTTAGTGGAATTCAGATTTGTGGAACAATTATAAACAGGTGTTAAACCTTAGTAGAAAAGGGAATCAGAAAGTCAACCTACCTTATTACCATATTCTCAGGCAAAAAAAAGAAATAAGGTAATAAGATCTATGTGAGATTTTTCAATTCGCATCGTTCTATTAAGGTTAAGAGTTCGAAAAGTGTAGTTCACTTTTTTATTGAAGAACTTTAATTTTAAAATTTTAAAACAATAATTTGATGAATAAAAAAGTTGTAATTGGTTTCAGCGGCGGACTTGATACTTCCTATTGTGTAAAATATTTTAGAGACGAATTAAATTATGAAGTTCACAGCATTATTGTAAATACAGGTGGCTTTTCAAAAGAAGAATTAGAACAAATTGAACAGCATGCCAAAGCACTTGGAGTGGCTTCGCATACCACTGTTGATGCTACAGAAAGTTATTACAATAACATTATAAAATATTTGATCTTTGGAAATGTTCTGAAAAACAATACTTATCCTTTAAGTGTAAGCGCAGAGCGGGTTTCACAGGCTTTACATATAGCAGAACATGTAAAGAAAATTGGAGCTGATGCCGTTGCTCATGGAAGTACAGGCGCAGGAAATGACCAGGTGAGATTTGATATGATCTTTCATATTATGATTCCGGGAGTTGAAATTATTACACCGATCCGCGACATGCAATTATCGCGTCAGCAAGAAATTGATTACCTTAAATCGAAAGGAGTAAAAATGAATTTCGATAAATCCGTTTATTCTATCAATAAAGGTTTGTGGGGAACAAGTGTTGGCGGAAAAGAAACTTTGTCATCCAAAGGAATGTTGCCTGAAGAAGCATGGCCAACTCAATTAAGCAAACACAATCCTGAAGAAATAAAATTGCATTTTGAAAATGGAGAATTGAAAGAAGTAAATGATCAGAAATTTGATCATCCTGTAGTAGCAATTCAATTTCTGCAAAGCATCGCAGGGCCATTTGCGATTGGCCGCGATGTACATGTCGGCGATACCATTATCGGCATAAAAGGACGAGTTGGTTTTGAAGCCGCAGCTTCTGTTTTAATTATCAAAGCTCATCATGCTTTGGAAAAACATGTGCTTACAAAGTGGCAACTAACTTTAAAAAGCCAGTTGGCAGATTTTTATGGAAACTGGCTGCATGAAGGACAATTGCTCGATCCGGTGATGCGTGATATCGAAGCGTTTTTCACATCTTCTCAGCAAAATGTAAGCGGTGATGTTTTTATTCAGTTGATGCCTTATCGTTTCCAAATTATCGGAATAGAATCTCCTTACGATCTGATGAGTAGTAAATTTGGAAAATATGGGGAAATGAACACCGGTTGGAGTGGCGAAGATGTAAGAGGTTTCAGTAAAATATTTGGCAACCAGACAGCAATTTATCATGCTGTAAAAAACGCGAATGATTAAGACCGTTTCAAAATATGATCCTATAAAAAATTCTCAATGGGGTAATTCGTGTGATAGTTGGGATTTAGTGGAGAATGCTGGTTTATCTGTGAAACAGGAAATGATGCCGGCTGGCACATCTGAGCAAATGCATTCTCATCAGCAAAGTCAACAGTTCTTTTATATTTTAGCAGGAACGGCAACTTTTGAAGTTGAAGGAAAACAAATTGAAGTGCCTGTGCATGAAGGTTTACATATTCTTCCAGGCCAGAAACACCGGATATTTAATAACAGCAGTTCAGATTTAGAATTTATTCTTTGTTCTCAGCCAGCAATTGTAAATGACCGGATTAATATTTGAATTATGAAAAAAATCAAGGTAGGAATTATTGGTGGTGCAGGTTATACAGGTGGTGAATTGATCAGGCTTTTGATCAATCATCCTTCTGCAGAAATAATTTACATTCACAGCAAAAGTAACGCCGGCAAGCAATTGCATTCTGTTCACCAGGATTTGGTAGGAGAAACAGATCTGCAATTTTCACACGAAATGGATAATGATGTTGATGTACTTTTCTTATGTGTCGGACATGGAGATTCTGTAAAATTTTTAGAGGAAAATCATATTCCTGAAAATATAAAGATCATTTCCCTTTCACAGGATTTCAGGCTAAAAGAAAATTCTATATTTCAAAACAGGGAATTTATTTATGGCCTTCCTGAAATAAACAGGGAAGAGATCAGGAATGCAGATAACATTGCCAATCCGGGTTGTTTTGCTACCGCAATAGAATTGGGTTTGTTGCCAATCGCAAAAATGAATTTGCTACAGGATGTATATACAACGGGCATTACAGGCTCTACCGGCGCGGGGCAATCTTTATCTGCTACCTCTCATTTTTCATGGCGTGAAAATAATGTGCAGGCATATAAATCACTCACTCATCAACATCTGAATGAAATAAATGAAACATTAAAATCTGTTTCAGGAAAATCAATACCGTCTATACATTTTGTGCCGTGGCGCGGCGATTTTACACGTGGTATATTTATTACATCGCAACTGAAATGCTCAGAAACATTGACTGAAATGTATAATGCTTTTGAAGAGTTTTACACCGGGCATCCTTTTGTAAAAGTGACTCGTGAACCAATATTTTTAAAGCAAGTAGTGAATACAAATAATTGTTTCATCAACCTTGAAAAAGTAGGAGATATTTTAGTGATTCATTCCGTACTTGATAATTTATTAAAAGGCGCAAGTGGCCATGCTGTGCAAAATATGAATTTGATGT
This sequence comes from Hanamia sp., assembly GCA_035475995.1. Lineage (GTDB taxonomy): Bacteria > Bacteroidota > Bacteroidia > Chitinophagales > Chitinophagaceae > Ginsengibacter. The sequence continues at coordinate 8,071 of DATILZ010000161.1, forward strand.
TTGGTTTGAATGAAACAGAAGGGTTGAAGTTAAAAGCGAATTATTTTTAGTAGGGGCGGCCCTTGCGGCCGCCCAATATGTTTTTAATATAAAAAATGGGCAACCGCAAGGGTTGCCCCTACAAAGCAAAATGAAACTATTCAACGTTTATCCAATTAACAACATCAACATCGTGAAAGCCAATGGTTCTTACGTTTGGGACGATAACAATGTAGAATATCTTGACATGTACGGCGGCCATGCAGTGATTAGTATTGGCCATACACATCCGCATTGGGTAAAAAAAATGGAAGAACAATTGGAAAAGATTGCCTTCTATTCAAACTCAATAAAAATTCCTTTGCAACAGGAACTGGCAGATAAGTTAGGAAAGGTTTCTGGCAAAAATGATTTTCAATTATTCCTTTGTAATTCTGGTGCAGAAGCAAATGAAAATGCATTGAAGCTTGCTTCATTTCACAATGGAAGAAAAAAAATAATTGCTTTTACAAAAGCATTTCATGGTCGCACTTCTCTTGCAGTTTCTGCGACTGATAATCCATCTATTATTGCTCCTGTAAATGAAACAGATAATGTGGTTTTTCTTCCGTTTAATGATGAGGATGCTTTGAAAGATTATTTTGAAAATCATGGAAAAGAGATTTGTGCGGTAATTATTGAAGGTATTCAGGGTGTAGGCGGGATAAGGGTTGCATCCAAATCGTTTTTGCAATTGATTCGGAATTTGTGTACTGAATATGGCGCCGTTTTTATTGCAGATTCTGTACAATGCGGATACGGAAGAACCGGAAAATTTTATTCTCACGACCATGCAGAAGTGAACGCCGATATTTATTCAATGGCAAAAGGAATGGGCAATGGTTTTCCAATCGGAGGTATCTCCATTTCTCCTGAAATAGCACCAAAATATTTTATGCTCGGAACTACTTTCGGCGGCAATCATCTGGCTTGTGCCGCTGCCATAGCGGTTTTGGATGTGATAGAAAATGAAAAGCTGATGCAGAATGCAGAAGAAGTTGGAAATTATTTAATGGAAGAAATAGAAAAAATAGCGGAGCTAAAAAATGTCCGTGGCAAAGGTTTGATGATTGGTTTTGATGTTCCAGAAGAATTAAAGGATTTGAAAAAAAATCTTTTGTATAAACATAAAATTTTTACAGG
>DATILZ010000162.1:0-5996 GCA_035475995.1 Hanamia sp.
TCATGAACAGCATAAAGCATTAAAAGATGCTGATTTTGTATATGTCAAAAACTGGAGCAGTTTTGAAGATTATGGGAAAATAATTCCGGTTGAAAATGACTGGATGCTGTCGGATAAAAAGTTGCAATTCACGAATAATGCAAAAGTGATGCATTGTCTTCCTGTACGGAGAAATGTAGAATTAAGCGATGAAATATTGGATAGTAAAAACAGCATTGTTACCCGGGAAGCCGGCAATCGTGTATGGGCGGCGCAAGCTGTATTAGCGAATATTTTAAACGGATTATCATGAATAATTTTTCCTCGGATAAAGAAAAATTATTTGTCATTAAAATTGGCGGAAATGTAATCGATGATCCGATAAAACTTGATTCTTTTCTAAAAGATTTTTCATCAATAAAAAGCAAAAAGATTTTAGTTCATGGCGGTGGGAAAATTGCAACAGCCATTGGCGAAAAATTGGGAATTCAATCAAAATATATTGACGGGAGAAGGATCACTGATGATGAAACGATTGATTTGGTGACAATGGTTTATGGTGGATTAGTAAACAAACAATTAGTTGCAAAATTACAATCAATCCATTGCAATGCGATTGGAATTACCGGCGCTGATGCAAATTTATTACCTGGTAAGAAACGCGCTGTAAAAGAAATTGATTACGGTTGGGTTGGAGATATATTTCCTGAAAATATTAATCCAGAAAACTGGAAATCATTTTTAGAAAATGGCTTAACCCCAATCGCAGCGCCACTTACGCATGATAGCAACGGGCATATTCTAAACACAAACGCTGATACAATCGCTTCTGTTATTGCTGTTGCTTTATCCTCTTTGTATGAAGTGAGTTTAGTTTTTTGTTTTGAAAAAAATGGTGTTTTAGAAAATGTAAATGAGGAAAGTTCTGTCATCAGTAAACTAACTTTTAATGGTTATTTATCTTTAAAAAAATCTGATAAATTATTCGCCGGCATCTTGCCAAAAATTGACAACGCATTTGATGCGATCAACAAAGGTGTGAAGGAAGTGATCATTGGAAATTCTTCACAATTATCTTCTTTAATTAATGGAGCAGGCGGTACGAAAATTTCTTTGCAATGAGCAGTAAACAAACAAATATTGATGATTTGTATTCCGATGCGATTAATGTATTAAAAGAATTAATTGCGATTCCTTCATTCAGTAAAGAAGAAAATAAGACCGCGGATTGTTTAGAAAGCTTTCTCCTGCAAAAAAATATAAAACCAAACCGGTATCTAAATAATGTTTGGGCGGCCAATAAATATTTTGATAAAAACAAAACAACGCTTTTATTAAATTCTCATCACGATACGGTAAAACCCAATGCAGGCTATTCTTTGAACCCTTTTGAACCGGTTGAAAAAGAGGGGAAATTATTTGGCTTAGGTTCCAATGATGCCGGTGGGCCTTTGGTTTCATTGTTGGCTACTTTTGTTCATTTTTATGAAGCTGAACTTCCTTTCAACATAATTTTTGCCGCCACTGCTGAAGAAGAGATTTCTGGAAAGAACGGTGTGGAGATCCTTTTAAAAGAATTACCAAAAATTGATTGCGCCATAGTGGGTGAGCCGACTTTATTGAATATGGCTGTTGCCGAAAAAGGCTTGCTGGTACTGGATTGTGTCGCTCATGGTAAAGCGGGGCACGCAGCCAGAAATGAAGGTGTAAATGCGCTTTATATTGCAATGAAAGACGTTAACTGGCTGAGCACTTATCAATTCGCGAAAAAATCGGATCTGTTAGGGCCTGTTCATCTTGCCGTTACATCGATCCATACAGAAAACAAAACCCATAATATTGTTCCTTCGCAATGTAGTTTTTTGGTGGATGTGAGAGTCAACGAATTATATTCTTTTGAAGAAATAATTTCAGTTATTAAGGAGAATATCCAAAGCGAAATTCATCCAAGATCCATTCGTTTGAAATCATCTTTCATTGCAGAAAATCATCCTTTGGTGATTGCCGGAAATAAATTGGGAATTTCATCTTATGGCTCGCCAACCTGCTCTGACATGGCTTTGATGGATTTTCCATCTTTAAAAATTGGGCCCGGTGATTCTGCACGAAGCCACAGCGCTGATGAATTTATTTTTATAAATGAAATTGAAGAAGGAATAAAAACTTATATTGAACTAATTAAGAATTACGAATTGGAACTAATGACTCAGTAATTCTTAATTCTTAATTCTTAATTGACAAATGAAACTCTGGCAAAAAAATACTGAATCTTTAAAAGAAGTAGAAACATTCACAGTTGGAAAAGATCGCGAACTCGACATGTTTCTTGCGAGGTACGATATTCTCGGCTCTCTCGCACATATTAAAATGCTGGAGAAAGTGGGTTTGCTATCTGCTGAGGAATTAAATGAATTACAAATAGCATTAAAAGACATTTATAAAGAAATTGAAAAAGGAAACTTTACCCTTGAAGAGGGGGTGGAAGATATTCATTCGCAGGTAGAATTTATTCTTACAAAAAAACTCGGCGATGCAGGAAAAAAAATACATTCTGCGCGCTCAAGAAACGACCAGGTTATCCTGGACTTAAAGCTTTTTTTGAGAAACGAAATTGAAGAACTGGTTCAGCAGCTAAATAATTTTTTTAATCTTTTATTACAGCAAAGTGAAAAGTTTAAAAATAATCTTTTGCCTGGCTATACTCACTTTCAGCTTGCAATGCCTTCATCGTTCGGATTATGGTTTGGGGCCTATGCTGAAAGTTTGGTAGATGATTTAATTACCCTTCATGCTTCATGGGAAATTACCAATAAAAATCCCCTGGGATCGGCTGCCGGCTTTGGTTCTTCATTCCCGATCGACAGAAAATTGACCACAAAGTTATTAGGTTTTGAAGAGTTGAATTACAATGTCGTTTATGCACAAATGAGCCGCGGAAAAACAGAAAGAATTTTAGCAGAAGCTTTGGCCAACATTTCTTGCACGCTTGCCCGTATGAGTATGGATTGCTGTATTTTTCTCAATCAGAATTTTGGCTTTATTTCTTTTCCTGATGAGCTTACAACCGGCAGCAGCATTATGCCGCATAAAAAAAATCCGGATGTATTTGAATTGATCCGTGGCCATTGCAACCGTATTGCAGCGCTTCCCAATGAGATCATGATGATGTCCACCAATCTTCCTTCCGGTTATCACCGCGATTTCCAGTTATTAAAAGAACATCTTTTTCCCGCAATAAAAAATCTGAAAGATTGTATCAGAATGGCCTCCTTAATGTTTGAAAATATTGAAGTAAAAAAAGATATTCTGAATGATGAAAAATATAAATATTTATTTACCGTAGAGGAAATGAATAAACTTGTTTTACAGGGAATGCCGCTACGCGATGCGTATAAAAAAATTGGTGGCGATGTGGAGAATAATTCTTTCCAAACTGATATGAGATTAAATCATACACATGAAGGTTCTATTGGCAATCTTCAAAACGCGCAGATCAAAACAATGATGGATAAAGTGATCAGCCGCTTTAATTTTAAAGAAGTGAATGATGCTTTACAGAAATTATTACAGTAAATTGCCGTCTTCATTAGAAATAATTCGATAATTCAATATTTTAAAGAAGAAGCAAAATGCCAGAATCAATTAAAAAAAGGATTGCAATTTTTGGCTCCACTGGTTCCATCGGGACACAGGCGCTGGAAGTAATCGACTCACATCCGGATTTGTTTGAAGTGGAGGTCTTAACAGCACAGACAAATGATAAATTACTGATAGAACAGGCACTGAAATATACTCCAAATGCCGTTGTTATAGGTGATGAAAGAAAATATGAAGCGGTAAAAAAAGCCCTTGAATCAAAAGATATAAAAGTTTTTGCAGGTGAAGATGCGTTAGAAGAAGTTGCAGATTTCGACACGTATGATATGATGCTTGCCGCCATTGTTGGCTTTGCAGGATTGAAGCCTACCTTAAAGGCGATCGAAAAAGGTAAAGCAATTGCCCTTGCCAATAAAGAAACCCTCGTTGTTGCAGGAGATATTGTAATGCAAATGGCAGTCGCACATCGGGTTCCCATTATTCCGGTAGATAGCGAACATTCGGCGATCTTTCAATGCCTCGTAGGAGAGACAAGAAATAAAATTGAAAAGATCATCCTCACCGCAAGTGGAGGTCCTTTTCTTGGGAAGAAACCTAATTTTTTAGTGAACGTAAAACGTGATCATGCGTTGCAGCATCCCAACTGGAAAATGGGTGCAAAAATCACCATCGACTCTGCAACACTGATGAATAAAGGGCTTGAGATGATTGAGGCCAAATGGCTTTTTAATTTAACGCCCGAACAAATCGAAGTAGTGATCCACCCGCAAAGTATTGTGCATAGTATGGTGCAGTTTGAAGATGGAAGCGTAAAAGCACAAATGGGATTACCTGATATGAAACTTCCGATTCAGTATGCACTTACGTTTCCTAAAAGAGTTGCTAATCAAAACCCGCGAATTAATTTCAGAAGGATGTCACTTCTTTCCTTCGAAGAACCTGATATCAAAACATTCCGCAATCTCAGCCTTGCTATCATGGCTTTGGAAAAAGGTGGAAATTTCCCCTGTATTTTAAATGCCGCGAATGAAATTGCTGTATGGGCATTTTTAAATAACCGTATTGGGTTTTTAGATATTACGGCGGTAATTGAAAAATGTTTACAAAAGATAAATTATATAGAAAAGCCAAATCTTACAGATTATTTTGAAAGCGATGGTGAGGCACGTAATTTTGCAGCTTCTTTGATAAAAATGTAGATGGGAAGCTAAAGGTGCAAGGCTGAAAGCTGATGGCAAAACGACAGAATTCAGAAATGAACCATAACAATCCAACAATCTATAATAAACCGAAAACCAAATGCTAAAGGCTGAGAGGTAAGATAAAACAGCAAAATTCAGAAATGAGCTTTAACAATCTAACAATATATCATCTAACCATAAACATCGTACATCAAAAATCAAACATCGTAGATAAAGCATGACATTATTAGCAATTAATTGGCCGGCAGTGGGTTTGCAAGCAGGCTATCTTATATTTTCCCTTTCAATTTTAGTGATCATACATGAGTTCGGACATTTCATTACAGCCAAATGGTTTAAATGCCGGGTAGAAAAATTCTATCTATTTTTTGATCCATGGTTTTCAATTTTTAAAAAGAAAGTTGGCGAAACTGAATACGGTATCGGATGGCTGCCACTGGGAGGTTATGTAAAAATTTCCGGAATGGTGGACGAAAGTATGGATAAAGAACAGATCAAGCAACCACCACAACCCTGGGAATTCAGAAGCAAGCCGGCTTGGCAGCGCCTGATCATTTTACTGGCCGGAGTTACCATGAATGTCTTGCTGGCATTTGTGATTTATGCAATGATTTTGTTTACCTGGGGCACCACAAAATTGCCGAACCAAAATGTAAAAAACGGCATCTGGGTTACGGATAGTTTGATGTCGAAAATTGGGTTGCAAAATGGCGACAAGATTGAAGCGATTAATGGTGAACCAATAAAATATTTTGAAGATATTCCGCCGAAAATTTTATTGGGAAAACAAATTACTGTTGAGAGAAACGGGAAAGAGGAGACGATCAGTATTCCTGTGAATTTGATTGAACAATTGGTGGAAAAGAAAGATAAACGCGCAACTTTTGTAGTTCCCAGAATGCCTGTGATTATTGGTGGATTTGCAAGTCCGGATGGAGAAACTTCATCCTCTTCAAATAAATCTGTATCATTAGATACGAGGGAAAATGTAATGAGAGGCGGCAGCAAGGCCAGGGCTTCTAAAAATCTAAACCAACAACGTTTAAGGGTATTTGATAAAATAGTAGCAGTAGATTCCACGCCCATAAATTATTTTGATGAAATGGCGCCTCTTCTTAAACAGAAAAAAGGAGATAGTGTTACACTTACAGTAATCAGAAATGAAAAGCCGGTTCAAACAAAAGTTTTGGTGGATACTGCAGGCACCATTGGTTTTTA
>DATILZ010000163.1:0-4521 GCA_035475995.1 Hanamia sp.
GAGGAATTTTCCATACGAAAAATAGCAATCATATATTATTTAATTTTGAAAAAAACCTGCCAACTCTTTTGCAGGTTTTTTTATTTCTTTCAATATTTAAAATGATCTTACAATGCATCTTACCAATTTTGAATTTAAAGCAGCAGTAAAAGATTTGGCGGCTCTGGAAAAAAAATTACTTACTCTTAAGCCAGTCTTTATTGGGGAAGACAATCAAATTGACACCTATTTTAATGTACTAAAAGGAAGATTAAAACTACGGGAAGGAAATATTGAAAATTCGCTTATTTTTTATGAAAGGGAGGACGTTGCGCAGGCAAAAGAGTCGGATGTATTGTTATACAAATATCAGCCTGCTCCCCCGTTAAAGGAAATCTTAGTAAAGGTGCACGGCGTAAAAGTGATTGTAAAGAAAAAACGTAAAATTTACTTTATTAAAAATGTAAAATTCCATTTCGATACCGTTGAACACCTGGGAACTTTTGTTGAGGTGGAAGCAATAGATGATTCAGGCTATACTAATATTGAAGAACTAAAAAAACAATGCATAAAATATGCAGATTTTTTTGGAATAAAAAGCTCTGATTACATCTCTGTTTCTTATAGTGATTTAATTTTACAAGGTTAACCTGTTGTCTGTTCCTGATTTTTTATCTATTAACCTCTATTAAATGTTCGATTTTCGTCTCAGGGTTTTTCAAACAGTTGCCAAAAGGCTCAACTTTACAAAAGCGGCAGCGGAATTATACATCACGCAGCCAGCTGTCACTAAACACATTCATGAGCTGGAACATCATTTTAAAACAAAACTCTTTGACAGAAAAGGTTCGCAGATAAAGCTAACTCCTGCAGGAAAAATTTTGCTTCATCATACCGAGCAAATATTTTCGATATACCGAAATCTTGAATTTGAAATGAGTAATTTTTCTCAAAAGCATAAAGGAAAATTAAGATTGGGCGCCAGCACAACCGTTGCGCAATATGTATTACCGGCTGCATTGGCAGCATTTCATCAAAAATTTCCTGACGTCCAAATTACACTTACCACCAACAATACTGAACAAATAGAGACTGCTTTAAAGAATAATGAAATTGATTTGGGAGTGATTGAGGGACGCTCCAGAACCACTTCCATAAAATATTCAGAATTTATAAAAGACGAGATCGTTTTAATCGCATCGAATAAAAATCCAATTGCAAAAAAAGGAACAATTCAACCTGGAGATTTGAAAAATATCCCTTTGTTATTGCGCGAACCGGGCTCCGGCACACTCGAAGTAATCGCTCATTCATTAAAATATTTTGGAATTAAAATACGTGATCTAAAGATTGAAATGCAACTGGCAAGCACAGAAAGTATGAAATCCTATTTGCTGCATTCTGATTGCATGGCCTTTGTTTCCATTCATTCTGTGTTAAATGAGTTAAAACAAAACGAGTTCCGGATCATTGATATAAAAGGATTGGATATTGAACGTTATTTTTATTTTATTGAGTTACATGGGGAATCAGAATCTCTCCCGGATGTGTTTATTAATTTTTGCAGACACTATAACTTCAGGTAATCGTGCATCACCAATAACAATTTCTCCTGCCATCATTTACTGCTGAAATTTGCATTCGTCGTAAAAATGTTTTTAAGACCTTATTGAAAAACTATCGTTATGCAAATCAAATCAGAAATAAAAACAATCATTCCATTCCAGGAAAAGTTTAGAAATTTTTTAAATAAAAATATCACTACCCGTGAAATTATTTTTGTAATTGCCATCATCTTTTGTCTTACTTCTTTTGTATCGCCGCCTGTTGCATTATTGATTGGCTTCGCAATTGCGCAATTTATCGGGCATCCTTTTTTACATCTTAATCATAAAGCCACTTCTTTTTTATTAAAAGTTTCTGTTGTTGGTTTAGGTTTTGGGATGAATGTTCAAAGTGCGGCGCGGGCAGGAAAAGAAGGAATTGTTTTTACAATTGCGTCTATAACCGGCACACTCGGTTTAGGTTTGTTACTCGGCAGATTTTTAAAAATAGAAAAGAAAACATCACATCTTATTTCATGCGGCACTGCTATCTGCGGTGGCAGCGCCATTGCAGCTATCAGTCCATTGATCAAAGCAGAAGAAAAACAAATGTCTGTTGCACTTGGTACAATTTTTATTTTAAATTCCATCGCTTTATTTTTATTTCCTTTTATCGGTCATCTGTTGCATTTGTCACAAATGCAATTTGGATTGTGGAGTGCCATTGCCATTCATGACACGAGCTCGGTAGTAGGTGCCGCAAACAAATATGGGGCAGAAGCATTGCAGGTAGCAACAACCGTGAAACTCGCACGGGCATTGTGGATCATACCGGTTGCCTTATTAACAACGCTGTTTTTTAAAACAGGAAAACAGAAGATAAAAATACCTTATTTCATTGGTTTATTTATTCTTGCGATGATGCTAAACACTTACCTTCCTGTAATTCATCCGGTGTCTTCATATATTGTGGATCTGGCTAAAACCGGGTTAACAGTTACTTTGTTTTTAATCGGTGCAGGATTATCAAGATCGGTTTTGAAAGCTGTTGGAATAAAACCATTGATCCAGGGAGTTGCATTATGGATAGCGATCTCTGTAGTGGCGCTTTATGCAGTGATGCATTTTGCCGCTTAAATTTAAAAACAAAAATGTTTTTCGTTCAACTTTGTAAATTGCAAAAAAAAGAACATGAGCAAAGAATTATTTGTAAAGAATGAAATTCAAATTGATGCGCCGGCATCAAAGGTTTGGGACGCATTAATCAATCCATCAGAAACAAAAAAGTATATGTTTGGCTGTGAAACTGTTTCAGATTGGAAGCCGGGAAGCGATTTACTTTGGCAGGGCAATTATCAAGGAAAAGATATGGTATTTGTAAAAGGAAAGATCATTAAAATTGATCCGGAAAAGTTTCTATCCTACACCACGATTGATCCTAATTCATCGGTAGCCGATATTCCTGAAAACTACCTTACAGTAACTTATGAATTGCAGGAAGATAACGGTAAAACTACTTTGACAGTTACGCAAGGAGATTATTCAACCGTGGCCGAAGGTGAAAAAAGATTTCGTGAAACAATGGCTGGTGGCGGATGGGATCCGATTTTGATACAAATAAAAAAACTGGTTGAAACAGCTTCCTGATTTTTTTTGCCTATTTTTTATAATTCAAATGTGGTATTGATTTGTAAATATTCATTTCTACAGGTTATAGTAAATGAACAAATAATGCGAATTCCTGCGCGGGAATAACCATTTTTTCAAGCGATGTAAAAGAAGAATCATCGTTATTTCTTCTTTTACGAATCGTCATTTTTAATTTTAGAATTTTAATTTGTTGCAGAATCTTTCATTACCTCTATCTTGCAAAAAATTTTTTCGATGAAAAAAGCAGGCATTTTAGGCGGAGGTCAATTAGGAAGAATGTTGTTGCAGGCTGCCGCGAATTATCCGGTAGAAACTTTTGTTTTAGAGAATGATGAAAACTGTCCTGCAGCTCATTTGTGCAGTCATTTTGTGAAGGGCGATATCACCAGTTTTGACGATGTTTATCTTTTTGGTAAAAACCTCGATGCCATCACCATTGAAATAGAATCTGTAAATATTGAAGCATTAAAAAAGCTGGAATCAGAGGGAGTGAAAGTTTATCCGCGTCCGGCTGCTCTAGAAATTATTAAAAATAAAATAACTCAAAAAAAATTTTACAAAGAAAATCAGATTCCTACTTCTCCATTTCTCATCACTCAAAAGAAAGAAGAATTACAAAATCACACCGGTTTTTTTCCGGCTGCACACAAGCTTGCCATGGGAGGCTATGATGGAAAAGGTGTTGAAATTCTAATGAATGAAAATGACGTTGCGAAAGGTTTTGATCAAGAAGCTGTTTTGGAAAAACTCATTGCGATAAAAAAAGAAATTTCGATCATTGTTGCTGTTGCTGAAGATGGCAAAAGCACTATTTATCCTCCGGTCGAAATGGTTTTTAATAATGATTTAAACTTATTGGAATACCAGCTTAGTCCTGCGATAATCGCCGAAAAAATATTATGGAAGGCAGAAGCGATTGCATTAACGGTTGTGAAAAACCTTCAAAGCCCGGGTATCTTTGCCGTTGAATTATTTTTGGATATTGATGATAATGTGCTGGTAAATGAAACCGCACCACGCGTTCACAATAGCGGCCACCACACGATAGAAGCCGCCTATTCTTCCCAGTTTGATATGCTTTGGAGAATTATTCTTGGTTATCCATTGGGATGTACAAAATCGCTGATCAATTCGTCAATGGTAAACCTGATTGGCGAAGCAAATTATAAAGGCGAAGCAAAATATCTGAACCTTGAAGATGTCTTAAAGATTGAAAATGTATTTGTACATATTTACGGTAAGAAAGAAACGCGGCCGGGAAGAAAGATGGGCCATGTAACGATTGTTAGCAATGAAAGACAGGAATTAATTCATGTGGCAAATAAAGTGAAACAATTACTAAAAGTGA
>DATILZ010000164.1:0-2565 GCA_035475995.1 Hanamia sp.
GGATAAAAGAAAAGGGGCTTCCTTATTACCAGATAGAAACCAAGATAGTTATTAAAAAATCTGACGTAGAAGAGTTTTTGAAAGGCTATAGGAAAATAATGACCATGTTGACGGTTTCTTTATTAGGGATGCCTGACGTGAGTGAAGTTTTAATGATGGCGGCATAGACGGATGATGTTTTGATATCGTTTAAAGCTTCGCTTTCTTCGTGTGAGACCTGCGAAGAAGACGAAGTACTTTTTCAGACCTATAAGGTTTTGGAAACCTTATAGGTCTATTTCATTTTCCTCATCAACAAAACAGAAACCTCTCAGAGGACACCTTTTGCAGGGATGTCCTGTGAGAGGTTAAAAGCCCCTCCCCTGCTTGGTCAATCAAAAGTAATCCGCTTCTAATTCTTAACTAACTTTTTTAATCTTAATTGGTTGCCGGGCATGGTCACCATTACCATATAGACACCAGTGGGAAGCGTGGCTATATCAACGTCCTTCTGATTGCTGCCTTCTGTTACCGTGAAGTTTGATTGCTGCACTGTTTTGCCTGATGCATCTACTAAAGAAATTTTGCCTGTTCCGAATGTGTTTGAAGATACAATTATCCGGAATTGTGATGAAGATGGATTGGGATAAAGGAAAAAGTCTTCGTATCCTTTCACTTTGGCAATGTTGGAGTAGGTAAAAGTTCCATCCGTTAAAATCATCTTTATCCGGTAGTACGAAGATTGATGGTAATCATTATTATCAGGCAACTGATATTTTTCCTTTATGTTATTACCCTTTGCCCAAAGGAAATTGACTTTTTCAAAATGCATTGTATCTCCAAGAGATCTTTCAACTTCAAAAGCGTTGCTGTAAAATGTATTCTTAGTTTTCCATTGCAATCCTACCTGCTCATTACTTGAGCGCTCGCCATTTAAAAATAAGGTAGATCTTGCAGTAAGAAACGGGCATTTCAGTTTGGCTACTTCGATGGCCTTTTTTATATTATAGCCCGGCATTTGCGGCTTTTGAAAGGATTCTCTCAAGGCTGGCATTTTAACTGAGGGCATGCTCAGCCGGGGCAAAAGAGTCAATTCTCTTAGTTGGGCCGCCGGATCTGCAGAAAGATTTTTCGCGGGTTGCGCCGTTACCAACTGCATCATAAGGAGTAAACACAAAAGCCATAAATATCTATTCATTTTCATAATAAATGTTTTTAGCGGTGAGAAAGTTGAATACCGGGAGTCATACCATTATGACAGATGTTAATAAGCGACATTTTTTACAAAATCCCAGCCGGCTTCATAAGTGGTGCCTGCCGAACCATCAGCATTTTGCGAGGTTATAGTCCATCTGATTTTTTCGGGCTGTAATTGCAAACTAAAAACAGGGCTCTCCTGGGAAGCGCCTTCCTGGAAAGAAGTTACCGTTACATTTTCCATATGAATTATATAGAATGGATTATATCTTCCTCCCGTGTTTTTAGCCTGAGTCACATTTACATTTAATACTTTGCCCTGCAATAAGGCTTTCTGAAAACCTGAAACAGCAGGGCTAAGCGGAATCATCAAAGAAAAGCCTGACGAAGTGGGTTTGCATGAATTTTTTTGCGGTGACGTGGCCATTGAAGCTTGGCCGCATGCCTGCAGCCCGTCTGAATAAGATAGCACTTCAATATTTTTTTCGAAACCGATAGCGGTCACACCTCCATCAAAGCCCGTGGAACCAGGCACACTCATAAATATCCGGTAAGTCTGTGAAAATCCCTGGTTTGAAAAACTCAATAAAGCGAAACTGAAAAGCGCAAAAAATAACTTTTTCATAATTGTTGATTTTATTGTTAAAGAAAGAGCACTGTTTACTTCATTAAAATAAATACAGGAATGGCAGGGTGCCAGCAAAAAAGAGAGGCATGGTAATTCTTAAGGATGGAAGCTTTTATTAGAGGTAAAAATGAAGCTTTTGAAGGGTAGAAATCAAATGACAGACAAATCTAATAGAAAAAAAATACTTTCAAAAATATTTTTTGGTTGCAGTTACCGTCTAACGTGGCTTTGACGTGATGGCATCAAAAACGGCTGCCGTTAATTGCCTTATCAGCACTGATGGGTTTTATATTTTGTGATTACTAAAAAGCTGATTCCCTATTTTCTTTATTCCTGATTCCGCATTATTTTTTTACCCTTATTCCTGGTTTTGGTTGACTGGTATTTTTGCTTTTTAAAGAGAGGTAGAGTTATCCGCACCAGGAAGAATTTTCCATAAAAGAATTTTTTTCTGGTAGCGGATATAAATTGGTAAAAGCTCAATAGATCATATTGCCGATGAAGAGATGAAGCGCCCGAGAAACAGAAGAAATACTGGAAACCACTTCCATTTTTAAATTAGATTTGATGAATGTTAAAAATCCGATTGTACTAACGACAATACAAAAAGTATAATCTTAGATTGTTGATTATCAATAACGATTTTTTTAGAGAAAGGTAAAATAGAGGCGTCTTATAACATATATTTGCGTGTTGGCGGCAATTTAAACGTCTGAAATTATACAAACATGTCTCCTGAGGAATTGGTGAATGAAATATTT
>DATILZ010000165.1:0-4607 GCA_035475995.1 Hanamia sp.
ATAAAAATGTTGGCGTGGTTTTGATGGATATGATGATGCCGGAGATGGATGGATATCAGGCTATTGGGAAAATTAAAGAAGATGATAAATTAAAAAATATCCCGGTGATTGCAGTTACTGCGCAGGCAATGGTTGGCGATCGGGAAAGATGTCTGAAAGCCGGCGCCGATGGGTATATCTCAAAGCCGGTAAATGTGGATGAATTGCTACGGTTGTTAAACAAATTAATTTCATGAATTTTGGATTCAACAGAAAAAAGTGAGGAGCAGATTGAAATACTTCTTTCAGATGCATTGGAAATCTATGGATATGATTTTACAGGATATTCCCGCGCTTCGCTGAAGAGAAGGATCATGCGGCTTTATGTTTTGGATAATTTCGTAAGTTTTGCTGAATTCAGGTATAAGATTCGTGCCGACCCGGGATATTTCAAACGTTTCCTGGAACAGATCACGATCAATGTAACTGAAATGTTTCGCGATCCGCAATTTTATAAAGCCTTACGAAAGGAAGTTTTGCCTAAACTTGGCACTTATCCATTTATCCGCATCTGGATTGCCGGCTGCAGCACAGGTGAAGAAGCATATTCTGTTTCCATTCTTTTAAAGGAATTAAACTTCCTGAAAAAATCGCTGATCTATGCCACCGACATTAACAGCACTGTATTGGAAAATGCAGCGCAGGCAATGATTCCATTGAATAAAATGAAACAATATTCCGAGAATTATATTGCATCAGGTGGAAGCGAAAATTTTTCAGATTATTATTCTGCCAATTATTCCCTGGCAAAGCTGAATGATGATTTAAGAGCAAAAATTATCTTTTCAACACATAACCTCGTTTCCGAAAATTCTTTTAATGAATTTCAACTTATTTTATGCAGGAACGTTATTATTTACTTTGACCGTCAATTGCAGGCAAAGGTGTTTGAATTGTTTGATAACAGTCTGGAAAAGTTTGGATACCTGGCATTGGGAAGCAAGGAAACATTGGATTTTTCAACTATTTCAAAAAAATATAAGAGATTAGATGCTGAAAAAATCTGGCGAAAAATAACTTAAATGGAACACTGTGATGCATTTATTATCGGGGGGTCTGCCGGCAGTCTTGATGTACTTTTAAAAGTATTTCCGTTGTTGAATTCTTTTCTCAGTTTCCCCATTATTATTGTATTGCACCGCAAGCGCGGAACAGATAATCTGTTAACCACTCTTTTATCTTCGAAAACAAATTTGCCGTTGAGAGAATTGGAAGAAAAAGAGATAATTGAACCTTCTACAATTTATATTGCACCTTCTGATTATCATTTGTTAATTGAAAACAACCGATCTTTTTCATTGGATGCTTCCGAAAAGATAAATTTTTCGCGTCCATCGATTGATGTGATTTTTTACAGCGCAGCTGAAGTTTATAAAGAGAATTTGGTTTGCTTATTGTTATCAGGATCTAATAATGATGGCATTGAGGGTTTGAAAAAAGTAAAAGAAAATGGTGGCAAGGCAATCATTCAAAATCCTTTATCCGCAGCGGTTCCATTTATGCCGGCACAGGCAGCGTTGAATGTAAACATTGATAAAGTTTTAGAAATAGAAGATATTGCAGATTATATAAATCAATTGTCAGAAAATGAGAGAAAGTATTAAAATGGAAAAAGCGAAAAAGGTTTTTATTTTTGACGACAACCAGGAACTTTTGGAATTGTGTACGATTATTTTAGAAGACATTGGTTGCGAAATAAAAACATCAACTACATCGAATGATATTGAGAAACAGGTTATGGAATTTTTGCCCGATCTCATTTTTATGGATAACTGGCTTCCGGATATCAGCGGCATAGAAGCGACGAAAATATTAAAAGCGAATAAAAATTTACAAAGAATCCCGGTAATTTATTTTTCTGCAAATAATAATATCAGTGCACTGGCAAAAGAAGCAGGCGCTGATGATTTCCTTGCTAAACCATTTGATATTGCTGCTTTTGAAAAAATTGTAAAAAAATATGCTGAAGATTAAATAAAACGATTTATTGAATTTTAGGTTTTTTATTTGTTTATAAAAAAATGTAAATTTTAATGTCCACTGCATTTTTTGCAATACAACACAAAAGGGCTGATGCATCATTTGTTCCGCTCAGGAATAAATTATATTTAGTATTTTTATTTCATGGAAGTAAATGAACCAGCAGTAGCTTACAGTAAGCAAAAAATTTCTATTGAAGATTATCTAAAAATGGAAAATGCCGCCGAAGAAAAGCATGAATATTACAAGGGTGAGATATTCGCGATGTCGGGTGCTAAAGTGCCGCACAATATTATTACAACGAATATATTAATTTCACTTGGGCAAAAGTTAAAAGGAAAAAAGTGCAAGCCATTCAACAGTGACCAGCGCATCCATACTCCCTCAAATACATTTTTCACTTATCCCGATATTTCGATTATTTGTGGAGAAATAATTACACTGAATGATGACGATTACAATGTGTTAAACCCAACAGTAATTATCGAGGTGCTTTCCAAATCAACAAGAAATTATGATCGTGGAGAAAAATTTAAATTGTACCGCGATATAAAAACGCTTAAAGAATATATACTGGTAGATTCCGCTAGCATCCACATCGAGGTATTCAGATTGAATGAAAGTGGTCACTGGGAACTGGAAGAATACAATGCTCCTGCAGACACTCTTTTGATTAAAGCTATTAATGAATCTATTTTGCTCTCAGAAATTTATGACGGTGTCAGGTTTGAAGGATAGATTAATTCCGCTATGGTTCGTGTCTGCACGAACCACATTTATTGCAAAATTTAAATGATCAGGTAAAACCTAAATTCCTAATTATTTGTTCTTTTGCTTGAACTGATTTACAATTTTTTTCAAAATATCAATACCAACGTTCCACCAATGATGAGCAACGCACCCATCGCTGTTTTGAAAGTAAGCGGTTCGCCGAGAAATACAACCGCAAGAATAATTGCAATCGCAACACTCATTTTATCTACCGGTGCCACCTGCGATACTTTTCCCAGCTGCAATGCCTTGAAATAAAATATCCATGAAAGGCCTGTTGCTACTCCCGATAAGCAAAGAAAAATTATGTTTTGTTTGGTAAGCGAATGCATCGTATAGGCGCCGCCCCTGATAAATGCAATCCCCCATGCAATGACTAAAATAACTACCGTTCTGATTGCTGTTGCCAGATCTGTATCCACTCCTTTAATGCCAACTTTTGCAAAAATTGCCGTCAATGCGGCAAACAGCGCCGATAATAAAGCATAGATCCACCACATAATTGTGCGTTTTAAATTTTATAATGATAATCGTTTTTGACATAAAAATAAAACCTGCTCATTCCATAAGCCAAAAATATGCTGAATAAAAATGGAACTGCCTCATCGGAAGGAAAATGAACGCCAAGGTAAATTCTGCTGTAAGCAACCAAACATGCCCACGGAAAAAGCAGATAAGGAAGCCATTTTATTTCTTTTCGTGTTGTAAAAAATAAATAAAAGCTTACTGAAAAAACATTGAAAGTGTGTGCGGAAACAAAACCATATTCACCACCACGGTAGTTATTTACATAATGAAGTAAATTTTCTAAACCCGGCGTGTGGCTTGGTCTTGGTCGCATGATCAAAGGTTTTATTACCGACGAAGAAAGTTGATCGCTTAATAATATTAAAGGAAGAATTAAAATAATCAGCCACCAGCTTTGTTTTTTAAATTTTACAATTAAAACGATAATAATAAAAGCATACAAAGGAAACCATCCGTCAATGCTGCTCGCAAACCACATGATTGCATCCAAAAAAGGATTGTGGTGACTATTAATAAAAAGCAATATTTCCCGGTCAAGTTCTTTCAGCCAGTTTATTATTTTCACTGATGCTTATTTTATTAAAAATTTTTTGAGAGGCAAAAGCGACGATAAAACTGATAACCGCCGCACCCAATACATCACTTGGATAATGAACGCCCAAAGCCATCCTTGAATAAGCAACAAAAAGTGCCCAAATCCAGATAATTGTAAGCAACCACGTTTGTCTTGGAAAAAGGAAACACATTGAAAGCGCCACCACGACTACATCTCCGGTATGTCCGGATGGAAAAGAAGGACTGCCGCCGCCGGTTAACTTTTCTATATATTTATCTACTTCAAAAGGTCGCGGCCGGTTTACGGTGTATTTAAGAATATTAATTATTATTACATTAACTGTAAATGCAAAAGCTACCTGGTATTTTCTGAATTTTAAGAAACCGGTCTTTTTTGCCAATCCATAAATAATAACAATGATTGCGATAACCGCTGCTATTACGCCGGCAGTGTCTGTCAGGAATCTGAAAAAATTATCTAAACAAGGAATTCTGTTATGATTGATCCATTCCAGCAGCCGCAAATCGTAATCGTACAAGGTCATTTTATCTATAAATTTTTTGCAAAGAAAGAGAAAGAATCTAAAGAGATAATATTTTGTTTTTAACCGTATATTGTCGGCGCTTACGATTTCATGGTAGCAGGGATTTGAAGAAAGGCTCTTTTTAGCAATACTTATGGAAGCGGGTATTGATAAAAATTTATTAGATTAAGATCGTTTCCATCCTTTTAA
>DATILZ010000166.1:0-1851 GCA_035475995.1 Hanamia sp.
AAGAAATAATGCAAAATCTTATTTCAGCGAACACTTGTTTTTATTTCAAATCACTTCAAAAATTTCGTTATGAAAAAACTATCAATTACCATTTTCGCATTCATACTTTGCAGTATTTGTTTTGCAAAAAATATGATGGCATCTGATTTTAAAATTGTAAAAAAGCAAGGTGCAATTACTTTATTTGAAAGATGGATTACCGGCACAAAGGACGAACCCGTAAGAGAATTAAAAGCGGAGTTTTTAGTGGAAAGTGATATTGAAAGTGTAATTCGCCTTTTGAAAAATCAAGCCACAGGAATTGAATGGAACAAAAACGCCTCTTTATATAAAATTGCTAATACGCTTAACCCGAATCAGTGGATAAACTATATTAAATACAACATGCCTGCAATGTTTGATGACCAGGAATGTTGTTTATTATACAAAATGACGGACTCTTTTTCTTCAGATAAAGACAGATGCCTCATTAATTTTGAAAGTACCACCTGCCCAATGTTTCCCCTTAACTTGGATGTGAAGCGTATCACAGGTATAAGTGGTCAATGGAAGCTGGAGGCGCAGCAAAATCACCTTTTGAAAGTTACTTACCTCATTTCTTCAGACAGGAATTCAAAAATTCCACGATTCATATCAGACCCAATCGTTCACAACAACCTGTTTAATACGATGGAAAATTTCAAAAACCTTTTAGAAAAATAGCCATGAAATGGAGCATAAAAATATCAAATAACTTATAGTTGTTAGATGATGATAATTTTTATGCGGAATTACATCAGGCAATTAAAAAACATAAAAATAAGCACATGAACAAAAAATATGCTTTAATAACCGGTGCAAGTTCCGGATTGGGAAAAGCGTTTGCCCAGCAATGCGCAAAAAGAAAGTTTAATTTAATTCTTATTGATATTCCCGGTTCTGCTACTGCTTCTATTGCGGTGCATTTAAAAGTGAAATATAAAGTGAATGTGCAGGTTTTTGAATTTGACCTTACCGATACATTTGGAATGCTTCATCACCTGAATTTGATTTCAGAAAAATTTGCTGTTTCGTTTATCATCAACAATGCAGGCATCGGCGGCACATCATCCATTACAGATACTTCTGTTGAAAGAATTGAACAGGTTATTTCATTAAATATTAAAAGCATGGCAATGCTTACAAGGATTTTAATTCCGCATTTATTAAAACAACCTTGTGGTTATGTGCTAAATGTTTCGAGTATGGCGGCTTTTACACCCATCGCCTATAAAAACGTTTATCCGGCATCAAAGGCATTTATTTCTTCATTTTCTTTAGGCTTGCGTCATGAGCTTTCAAAAACCGGTGTTTCAGTAAGCGTACTTTATCCCGGCGCTATAATGACTAATTTTTCCGTATCCAAACGCATTATGAGTTTGGGCTTAATAGGAAGAACAGGATTGTTATCTACCGATGAAATTGCAGCAATCGCCATTAAAAAAACATTAGCAAAAAAAGCGATTATCATTCCCGGAATTATGAATCGCATTAATTATTTGTTGATGAGCATCCTTCCGGTACAATTCAAATCAAAAATAGTATCCCGGGAAATAAAAAAGGAAACCAGGGTAGCTCCTTCGTTTTAGTTCATCCACTGCAGTTGATTCAGTTAATTAAAAGCTCTAAAATAATATTATGGTAAAAGTATTGATTACAGGCGCCAATGGCTTCCTGGGCGCCAATTTAGCGCGTATGCTTTCAAAAAAATATGAAGTGAAAATTTTAGTAAGAAAAAACGCGGATCTGAAAGCACTTGAAGGTTTGGATTTAGATATTTACTATGGAAATATTGATGATGCCGATCATCTATTAAAAGCAGTAAGGGGTTGC
>DATILZ010000167.1:0-9966 GCA_035475995.1 Hanamia sp.
GGCCTAATTTTGTAGAAAAAGCGCCCTCATTCATCAATCCGTAAGCGCCAATACTTTTATCTTCGGGAAGTTGAATAATAGTTCCATTAACGGGAAGAATATATTCCAATGCTTTTTGTAAAATACCAGAGGATTGTACCGGATTTGTGCCATCAGAAAATGCTACAGCGCCAGAATTGAACATATCAAACATCTCGCTTAATTCTTTTCCTTCTGCATTTTTTGTTATCGCAGCTATGGGATGAATCGTTACCGGAAGTGGTTTGCTTTTTTGAATCAGATATTCTACCTGGCTCTTATTATATACTACGGGTTGTGTATTGGGAATGAGCATTACTTCTGTAAAGCCGCCTGCTGCTGCTGCATTTGAGCCGCTTTCCAGTGTTTCTTTAAATTCCAGTCCCGGATCACAAAAATTAGCAAAGCAATCCATCCATCCAATTGAGACGGTTACTCCTTTTACATCGATAATTTTATCCGCCGCAATGCTTAGCTCATTATCAATTTTTGCAATGATGCCATTATCAATAAAAATACTTTTGTTTTGTCCGTGAAAAGGAGAGGAGGGAGAAAATACAGTAACGTTTTTTATTAAAACCTTCATTAGGTTTATTGTAAAATTTTTTGTTGGGCAAATGTAGTATGAAAATTTATAAATGAATACAAGATGGTTTATATTTTCAACTTTGATTTCATTTTCATGCACAGGAGAAGAAATTTATTATCAGATAACTTTTTAAAACCAGAAAACAGGAGTTGCCTTTATTCCTTTATCTGCTGGAAATAGCAGTTGTTTTTTTGTAAATAAATTAAGTGCTTTTGTAGTCCGACTTTAACATTTTTTTAGTTTTTTGTGAGTGTTTAAAACATATTCAAGCAGCTTTATGAGGTGTAGAAATATGAGGACAGTAACTGCATCTTTAACAGCTTTTTTGCATTTAGCAAATAAAAAAGCCTCCCATTGGGAGGCCTTTTAAAAGAACAATTTAAATTTATTTTGTTTTTATATCTACTGTATTCACATCTCCACCACCTACTTCTACGTTGGTATCAATACGTTCTGCACCGATTCCTTCAGTTTCTGTAAGGTAAGATTTGATAGCCTGTACTCTTCTGTTGGCTAAGGATTGAGATGCTTTTGTAGCAGCAGGATAACCAGTTACAACGATTGAGCAATTAGCGCTGTTTTTCATCTGAGAAGCAACACTTGCCAACATGGCTTTTGCATCATTGCCAAGGGTTGTTCTGTTTGCACGGAAAGAAATACTTGGCAAGTTCAGATTGCAGGTATTCATAGCTGCTAAAGTGTCTCTGATAGCTTTGCAGCAATCTGGTTCAGGGCATTTACCCACACCGTCTGCATCTACCGGCTGGCACTGAGTAGGAGTGATCAGCTCTTTATCTTTACAATCAGGAACGCCATCGCCATCTGTATCGCGGCTTACACCATGAGAATCAACAGGGCAACCTGCCGGTGTATTTGGTTCTTTATCAAACATATCAGGAACGCCATCGCCATCAGCATCGTTAGATAGATTTTTAACCTGGTTTTTCACGGTGTCGATTTGTGTTTGCAGGCCATTATTCAACCTTGCTACCGGATTGTCAAATACCATTCTTGGTTTGGTTTGTTTGCCAAGGGTGAATTCAAGCCCGATAAAACCATAACTGAATTTATCTTTATGTACTCCGGATTCATAGCCGTCTAAATTGTCTTTATCTACAAAGTTCATTCTATATCCCAGATCCAGGTTCATCAGTTGTGAAAGACTGATCTTCAAGCCTGCCCCAACCGGAATAAATAAATTGCTTTGTGCATTACCATTGTCAAATGCTACCTCTGTAGTAGAGCCGGTAGCTACTGTTTTTGGTTTATAAGAAATAAAGCCACCCCCTGCGCTCACATAAGGAATGATCGTATTTGTGGTCTTTAAGAAATTAATATTACCAAAAGTAAAAACAGCACTGAGATCTAACGCAGAACCAATAGTCGTTTTAAAAGAAGACATTACCGGTGGATTTCCAGGCCAACCTGACTGGTCGCCTTTTAATGTACCGCCCAAATAACTTGCCTGAAGGCCGATATAGTGATTGAACTGGTAACGAATATTTGCACCATAACCGAGGGTGGTGATATGGTGATAAAACTGATTTGTTCCGCCGATGATCACATTGGGGCTTAATGCGCCGACATTTATCCCTACAGAGAATTTTCGAAGGGCACTGCTGCCGGTAAAGGGTTGGACGTTATTGTAGTCCTTCTGGTCAGTTTGTGCAGATGCTGAAAATAAAAATCCGCAGAAAAAAGCGAGGAGTACAATTCTTTTAATGTGTAACATAATTTAGGTAATTAGGGTTTAGTCAAATAAAAAAAACAATTTTTAAAGTGTAAAGCTATTCATAAACAACATCTAACAAAAATTTTTTTCCATTTTTCTTAGAATATTTTATGGGATAGCAAAAAATAAGCCATTTAATTCTGTATGATATTTTTTGAGATGAGAATATTTTCAATGAAACAGATTTCATAATGATAATTTGATAAAAGGCAGGCCAGTTGTGAATTCCTCTTTTTATTTCCTGATCAACCTCCCTGAAAATTTTTTTAATTTTCACTACCATGCTGCTCATTAAATTTTGTTTTTTGAGCTCATTTTCTATTCTCCTTCATGAGGCAAAAGTATTTCCTTTTTTACCTGAAATTAGCTGACGGGTAATCTTTTGCCCAATTTTTTTTGTGACCTTTCCATTCTTCTAAAGAACGAATGTAAAAGTGATAATCAGAACATAATGGATTTTGCGATCCATACCTTATCTATACCTTTCCCATACCTTTCCTATACCTTTCCCATACTCTGCTCATACAGAACTCATACATAACTCATACTCTCAATAGGGACACGGGGGACGATGGGAGGCAGTAGGGGGACAGGGAGACAATGGGGACGACGGCGGATGACCGTTGCAAAGGAGGTAAACAATGGGGACGATGTTTTTAGAATTTATGGAATAGTAAAAGAGTTTTGATAATAATTCTTCCAGCTTTTTTTAAGTAAGCCGGATTTTTGATGAGCTTGATTTGGAGTAAGATAATCGCTATCTTGTCCTTGCGATCACCCCAGCCACAATTTTCCCTGCTTTTTTTAAGTTTGAGTAACAAAGGTTCCGTGCCGAAAAGACAACTAGCGGAGGCAAAAAGGACAAGCGCCGAAAGCTAAATGCAATTATTTAGCTACAACCCTTTTTTGATACATTTTTTTATTACATCGGTGATTCATTTTTAAATGCTGTTTTTCCTGTTTTTGCAAATATTTCTAAACGGTGTCTGTATATTTACGCACATTCTTTTGTGAACTGACTGAAGAGGCATCGTAGGTATTTTGTCTTATACATAATTTACAGGAAAAACATCTTTAAGAATGAAATGCAAGAAGGTTAAGGAAAATCTATATCCATATTATTATTTGGTAGCAGTTATTATGGTGTGAGCAGGATCAACTGCAATTTCCAATCATAAACAAGCCTTCTGGTATAATTTTTGCTTGCACCGCAATTCTTAAAAAGAATGTCTCAAAAATCAATTGAAATATTTTAATGCAACTGATTTTTATCAAGTCATTAAAAGAGAATGATTTAATTTCGCCGCCGATTGAGAACGAATACAAAAAAAACAACCTGTAAAGCTACTTTTCCGAAAGAGATTGTTGTCAAAATCTGATGCTTTTCAAATGCATTTCGATTTTGAAAACGGTGTTTTTTATTCCATGTTGCGGAATGTGACCAAATTAAGAATTCTCAATTTTTCTCTTTTTATTGTGATTGAGGAAGGCGAAGCCATGCTTGCATCTAAAAGAAGATTTCCTGATTCCATTATATTTGCTCAAAAAAATTGTCACCCAGACCATGCATAAAACTTTTCAAACAACAATTTATTTGTTGTTTTCTTTTTTTCTGACCATTCTGTTTGCCTCATGTGCGAGTACAAGAAAAGTAGCTTACTTTAATGATGTACCGGATTCTACCCGCATTTTATCGAAAGCAGGAATTGAGCCTGTGATTCAGAAAAAAGATATTTTGAGTATTACGGTAAGTAGTTTAAGTAATGAAGCGACTATTATTTTCAATACGCCAAATTTACCAATCACTCCTAGTGCCTCCATCACTCCTGGAATGCCGCAAACAGCTGGTTATCTTGTAAGCGATGATGGAATAATCAAATTTCCGGTGCTGGGAGATATACCCGCAGCTGGCCTTACCCAAAAACAACTGGAAAATAATATTACCCATTTATTAATCGAAAAAAAATTATTGTTTGATCCGATTGTAAGTTCACGGTTCTTAAATTTCAGAGTTACTGTTTTAGGAGAAGTGAACCGTCCGGGAGTGGTTACAGTTCCCAGTGAACAGATCAGTATTCTTGAAGCGATTGGCGAAGCAGGTGACTTGACTATTTACGGACTTCGCGATAATGTAATACTGATCAGGCAGGAAGGGGCAGATAAATTGATTACCCGGTTGAATCTAAGCTCATCAAAAATATTGCAATCTCCATATTATTTTTTAAAATCGAATGATGTGATTTATGTGGAACCTGCAAAAGACAAAATTGCGAGTACCAGTTTGTTCCAGCAAAGGATACCGGTTATTTTAAGCGGGCTTTCATTGATTATTATATTACTAACAAATGTATTTAAGTTATAACCCTAGTGCAACTTCAGACATTACATTATCAAGCAATGATTCAGAGATCGAACCACCTTTTAATCCAATTCGTGAATACATGAACCGCGCTATTGTTGAAAGAGCGTAAATTATCCTTAGTAAATGAACAAATAATATGATTACGTTTTTGATTGCGATAACTATCACTCAAATCTTATTCAATAAAACTGCTGCTGTGGTTTGTGTCTTCACAAACCGTTTAGCTGAAAGCTTCTTAAATAAAATATAAAGAACTCATTTTAATAATAACAATTACCTGAATGCAACAATCGCTTAAAAATGCGGAATTTGAAGAAACAGAAGAAGAAGTTTCTATCGGTGATCTCTTATACAAATTCCTTCCTTACTGGCCCATTTTCGTACTGCTGCTGATCATCACGCTTGCAGGAGCGTGGCTTTACCTGCGTTATACCATGCCAGTGTATCAAACCAGCGCCACTTTACTCATTAAAGATGATAAAAACACTCCTCCAAATGCCAATGACATGATGCAGGCGTTCGACATGTTTGGCTCGAAGAAAAACGTCGAGAATGAGGTGGAGGTATTACAGTCTAAAACGCTTATGCAGCAGGTGGTAAAAGATTTACATCTTTATGCTCCAATATACGTCCAGGGAAGGGTTTTGAATCAGTCAGCTTATATATTTTCTCCGATCGTAATAGAAGCAAGAGATCCCGATTCAATTGATATAGTTAAGAAAGTTCCTTTTACCTATAATAATGCATCCGGAACCGTAAATGTGAATCATGTCAATTATACTTTAAACCAGTGGTTGACCACCAAGTACGGCATTCTTAAGTTTCTTCCAAATAAGTATTATACTCCTGCTGATGATCCCGAAAAGGAAAAAGGAAATAACTTTTATTTTTCTCTCACAACTGTGAAGAATGCTGCAAACAGCGTACTGAATGAAGTAAAGATAGCCCCATCCAGTAAGCAATCTACTGTGATAGACCTGAATATTGAAGGGCAGGTGCCAAAGCGTGGGGAAGATATTTTAAATGATTTATTGAAAGTATATACACAGGCAGCTATATTAGATAAAAACGTATTAGCAGCAAATACCTTAAAATTTGTAAACGAACGGCTAAAATATGTAGAAGCTGACCTGGATTCTGTGGAAGGAAGCCTGCAACAGTTTAAAGCTAAAAACAAGATAACTGATATCAGCGCCCAAGGGCAAATCTATTTGCAAACAGTAGCTGCAAATGACCAAAAAGTAAGTGATATTAATGTTCAGCTTGCCATGCTGGACCAGATAGAAAAATATATTACTAATAAAGGCGACATTGGAGGAATCGTTCCCACTACCCTGCCTTCATCTTCAAAAGCAGAAAATGGTGCCATCGTACCGTCAACATCAGGTTTGGCAGATCCGGTGCTTTCAAATCTTTTGCAAAAGCTGTCTGATCTTCAATTACAATATACCCAGACAAAAAAGATCGTTCCTGAAAATAATCCGGCAGTTGTTTCTTTACAGGATGGAATCAATAAACTGAAACCCCAGGTGTTAGAAAATATAAAAAGTCAGCGGAAAAACCTTGAGGCAGGCAGAAATAATATCGCAGCGACCAATAACCAATATAATTCCATGCTTAAAACTGTGCCAGAGAAGGAGAGAGAGCTATTGGGAATCAGCAGACAACAAGCTATTAAAAACAATATCTATACGTTTCTTTTGCAAAAAAGAGAAGAAACAGCGTTATCGTTTGCTTCCGCTGTAGCTGATAGTCGTGTAATAGACCAGGCTGAATCCGCCGATGTACCTGTAAGCCCGAAAAGAAGATTAGTCTATCTCGCGGCAATATTGGTTGCATTGGCCCTGGGAGCCGTCCTTATCTATATTAAAGACATAATTACCCGTACGATCCAGGATAGAGCGGATATTGAAAAATATACAGATATACCGGTTCTTGGAGAAGTACTTTACGATCGATCGAAAACTCCTATTGTAATTGCCGAAGGGAAAAGAAGCTTTATTGCTGAACAATTCCGACAATTGAGAACCTCATTGGCTTATATGGGCGTAGATGAAACGCATAAAAAGATCATGATTACTTCCAGTATCAGTGGAGAGGGGAAAAGCTTTATCGCCATCAATCTCGGAATGAGTTTGTCATTAATGGATAAAAAAGTAGTGTTGATAGAACTGGATTTGCGCAAGCCAAAACTGAGCGAACAATTTAATGTTTCACGGCATGTGGGTCTTTCTACTTACCTAATCGGCAAAGCCACTATGGAAGACGTAATAAAGCCAACCGGAACTAAAAATCTGTCTTTAATCCCATCCGGGCCTATTCCTCCAAATCCGTCAGAATTAATTTCTAATGGAAGATTGCTGGAATTACTTGAATACCTGAATACTCATTTTGATTATATCCTTATTGATACGGCTCCTGTAACCCCTGTTACGGATGCGTTTATCCTCTCGCCAATGTGTGATGTAAGCCTCTATGTGGTGCGTGATTCCTATACGCATAAAATGTTTTTGAAGAAACTTGCAGAAAAATTAAGAACCAAAAGTCTTAAGAATCCCGCTATTGTTTTCAACGGCATTAAAGGAAAAGGGTTTGGAAAATACGGAAATGGGTACGGTTACGGTTATGGATACGGATATGGATATACAGAAGATGCCAAAAATGAAGTGTGGTGGAAAAGGGTTTTTAAGAAGTAAGGAGAGAAGGGTAGAAAGTAGCAGATAGCATTTAAGCATTGCTCCTTTTAGTTCTTAAATTATTACGGGCCACACAACAAATTTTGTGAAAATTGCTCCAATGAATGAAACAATAGATAAACTGTATTTCTCGTGCCTCCTCGCGTTATTCCATAAGAGGACTTGAATGCACATTGTTTATTGTCCTGTCCTCCTTTCGGTATCTGCATTACACTTTAATTTCTTGCATATTAAAAAGTATGTCTTACTTCTCAATTTTTCTTCACCATTTTTTCTTATTGTTGGCATATACTTTAAAAGTTTAAAAATGCTATTAAATAATTTAAAAATTAATAAATGTTTAAAAATAAAGTTTTAATGATCACCGGAGGAACAGGATCTTTCGGCAATGCCGTATTGAATGGATTCCTTGATTCAGATATTAAAGAAATCAGGATCTTTAGCAGAGATGAAAAGAAGCAGGAGGATATGCGAATCGAGTATAAAAATGATAAGCTAAATTTTATAGTTGGGGACATAAGAGATTTTAAATCTGTTGATTCTGCAATGAACGGTGTTGATTATCTCTTTCATGCTGCTGCATTAAAACAAGTACCATCGTGCGAATTTTACCCACTTCAAGCTATACAAACAAATATTTTAGGTGCAGAAAATGTTTTGGAAGCAGCAGCAAAAAATAATTTAAAAAAGGTCATTGTTTTAAGCACTGATAAAGCTGTCTATCCTATTAATACAATGGGAATGACGAAAGCTTTAATGGAAAAAATAACTATTTCTAAGGCTAGAGATGCCAGGGTAAAATCTGTTGGAGCAGTTTATTGTTCAACTAGGTATGGTAACGTAATGTGTTCACGAGGATCGATTATACCTTTATTAATTAAACAAATAAAAGAAGGCCGGTCATTGACGGTTACAAATCCAAAAATGACTCGTTTTATGATGACGCTTGAAGAATCAGTTAATTTAGTAATGTTTGCCTTTGAACATGGATGCCCGGGTGATGTATTTGTTCAAAAAGCTCCTGCTGCTACTATTAGTGATCTTGCAATTGCATTGAAAGAATTATTTAATGCCGAGAACCAGATTAAAATTATTGGCAGCAGGCATGGAGAAAAAATGTTTGAAACTTTATGCTCAAAAGAAGAAATGTCAAAGGCAACAGACATGAAAGATTTTTATCGGGTTCCTGCCGATTTTAGAGATTTAAACTACACCAAATACATTCAAGAGGAAGGGGCGGAATTAATAGATGAAGAATATAATTCTGA
Source organism: Hanamia sp. (assembly GCA_035475995.1). Lineage (GTDB taxonomy): Bacteria > Bacteroidota > Bacteroidia > Chitinophagales > Chitinophagaceae > Ginsengibacter. Next base: position 8,666 of record DATILZ010000167.1, read on the forward strand.
AAACACCAAAAGATTAGATGTCGAGGAATTGAAAGGATTGTTATTGACATTAGCTTATGTTCGTAATGAATTAGGGTTAAAACAATAAAAAATAAATAAGTACTGATGATTCAACTCGTGAAAACATGTCTTCCGCCGCAAGAAATATTAATGCCGAAACTCGAAGAAGTCCTTTACAGTGGATACATAGCACAAGGAGAAATAGTTGAAGACTTTGAGCGAAAATTCGAAAATTATATTGGTAAAGGATATTCATTATCCTTAAATTCAGGTACGGCAGCTTTGCATATTGCTTTGATTTTAGCCGGGGTAAAAATAGGAGATGAAGTTATAAGTACGCCTCTAACTGCTGAACCGACAAATGTGGCTATAAAAATGGCGGGTGCAAAAGTAAGGTGGGCTGATATTGATTTTAATACCGGAAATATTTCCCCTGACTCTATTGAAAAAGCTATTAATAAAAAAACGAAAGCAATTATTGTTGTTGATTATGCAGGGATTCCGGCAGATATTAAAAGAATCCAGGAAATCTCGCTAAAATATAATATTCCTGTGATTGAAGATGCCGCTCATGCTTTGGGGGCAAAGTTTAATGGTAAGAGGACGGGAAATCATTTTCCTTTTACTGTATTTTCCTTTCAGGCAATTAAGCATTTGACTACTATCGACGGGGGTATGTTGCAAATACAAAATAAACAATTATATGAAAAGGGCAAACTTATTCGATGGTTTGGGTTGGATAAGAAAAAGAGCAGATTACAGAATAATATCACTATTCAAGGTTATAAATATCACATGAATAATATCAACGCTTTAATTGGATTAATTCAACTTCAAAACATTGAAAATGTTTTGGAGAAATATATTCATAATGGGAAATACCTTGATGAAAATTTAAAAAATACAGAAGGAGTTGATCTTATTAAATATTACCCGAAAAGCGAACCTTCATATTGGCTTTATACTTTGAAAGTAGAAAATCGAGCGGCATTTATTAGAAAAATGACTGAGAATGGAATAATGGCCTCTGAACTTCATAAAAGAAATGACACACATACTTATTTAAATGATTTTCCTACACGTTTACCAACCATGGATAAATTTTATGAAAAATTAGTACACATACCTTGTGGCTGGTGGTTAACAAAGGAAGATCTTGAAAAAATGATTTTTATTATAAAAAGTGGATGGTAATGATACCAATATTTAAACCTTTTATGCCTAAATGCATTACAAATGATTTAGAAGACGTTTTGTATTCCGGTAGTCTTTCATACGGAAAATATGGTAAGCTGTTTGAA